>NZ_JBFAOJ010000116.1:0-27074 GCF_040675205.1 Streptosporangium sp. NPDC049644
CCCTCACATACCGCCCCCGCGACGGCCGATCGACTCAGTAGAGCGGCAGTCCGCCGGCCATCTGCAGGTCGGTGACGCTGAGCAGGTCGCTGAGGCGCTTCGACGTCTGGAGCAGGTACGGCGCCGTCGTGTCCACCCACTCCTTGGTGAGGCGGAAGGTGGGGCCGCCGATCCACACGGCGTACGGGTACTTGTCGCGGACCCGGACCGGCGCCGCTATCGACGCGGCGCCCTGCTCCAGCTCGTCGACGGTGTAGGCGTAACCGTGCTCCCGGATGACATCGAGGCTCTTGAGGAACTCGTCGAAGTCGCCGAGGTGGTCCGGCGCGTGCTCCTCGAACTCCTGCGCGTAGTCGTCGACGACCGTCTGGCGGTCCAGCGCCGCGAGCAGCACCTTGCCCGTGGAGGTCGCCCACACGGGCTGGGTCCGCGGGACGGGCTTGGGGGTCTGGCCGATGAGCCGCGGGCCCGGCATCTGGGCCACCACCATCACGTTGGGTGGGAGGAGCACGTCGAAGCCGCAGGTCTCCTGCGTCTGCGCGGCCAGCTCGGTCAGGACCTGCCGCATGTTGCGGTAGGCGCCGTCGTTGTCCAGCAGCCCGCCGACGAGCGACAGGAGCCCCAGGGAGACCCGGTATCGGCGGTTGCCGGGGTCGAGCGTCAACCAGCTCTCGCGCTCCAGCACGTTGAGGACGCGATAGCAGGTGGCCTTCGGAATCCCTGACTCCCGGGCCACCTCGCTGAGCCCGACTCCCTCGGGGTGCGCGGCGACGGCACGGAGCACCGAGATGGTGCGGCGTACCAGGCCTGACTCACTCGCCGCCATTCTTCCTCCGGAGAGATTTGCTTGTTCGGCCGAACCCTAGCGGGAAATCCCGAGCAATGCTCAACATCTTTCTGCTCGCCAGAAACGGTGGCATTTGTCTGATTTGTTCCAAATGTCCAAGTTTCGGGGTATGGCCCTCTTCGTGCAAGCGTGACGAGATTATCGTTGAGGATGCGGATGCTGCCAAGCGCGCACCGGGCCTCCGTGGACCTCTCCATCGTCGCACCGGTGCGGGGGCCGCCGAAATGCAGACGTCCTGAACCGAGGACGGGCACCTGAACGCCGGCATCGGTGAGTGAGGGCGGAGCCTTTGGCGATCTTTCCGTGCACCGGAACGCGCACGCGTTCCGGCACGGGCGTCAGCGCAGGGTCGGGTCGAAGGTGTCACGGAAACCGTCACCGACCAGGTTGAGCGCCAATACCGTCAGCAGGATGGCCATGCCGGGAAAGATGCTGATGTGCGGGGCGGAGGCGACGTACTGCCGGCCGTCGGCGAGCATGGCGCCCCACTCCGGGCTGGGCGGCTGTGCCCCGAGACCCAGGAAGCTGAGCGAGGACACGCTCACGATGGCGAGCGCGAGACCCACCGTGGTGATGACGATGATGGGCGCGCTGATGTTGGGCAGCACGTGCTTGAACGCGATGCGGAAACCGCGGACCCCCGAGGCGTGGGCGGCCTCCACGTACTCCTTGCCCACCACCTCCATCGTGGCGCCGCGTACCACGCGGGCGTACTGCGGGATATAGGTGATGCCGACGGCGATCGCCGCGTTGCGCAGGCTCGGGCCGGCCACCGCCACGATCAGGATCGCGAGCAGGAAGTAGGGGAAGGAGAGCACCAGGTCCACGCTGCGCATCAGCAGGCTGTCGGCGACGCCGCCCCGGTAGCCGGCGACGATGCCGATGGCGGTGCCGACCACCCCGCTGAGAACGATCACTCCGATGGCGGCGAGCAGGGTCGCGCGCGCGCCGAGCATGATGCGGCTCAGGATGTCGCGCCCGAACTCGTCCCGGCCCAGCCACGCTCCGGCGTTGGGCCCCTCCCTGCGCAGGCTGAGGTTCTGCGCGGTGGGATCGTGTGGAGCGATCCAGGGGGCGAGTACGGCGATGAGGATGATCACAGCGAGGATGACCAGGCCGATGAGCGCCGCACGGTTGCGGGCGAACATCGTCCAGGTCTCCTTCCAGGCGCTGCGCTCCTGGACAGCCCCCTGGGCGCTCTGCGCCGTGGCTACTGCCGCACTCATACTCAGACTCCTCGCTGCCGGGGGTCGGCCCACTTGTAGAGCATGTCGACCAGCAGGTTGATCAGGACGAAGACGACGGTTCCGAGGAGGACCGCACCGCGCACCACCGGATAGTCACGTCCTTCGATGGCCGTGACGATCAGGCGGCCGATTCCGGGGATGCCGAAGACCGTCTCGGTGAGCACGGCGCCGCCGATCAGTCCGCCGAACTGAAGGCCGATCACCGTCATCACCGGCACCAGGGCGTTCTTCAGGGCGTACTTCATGACCACGGTGCGTTCGGGCAGCCCGGCGGCCCGCGCGGTGCGGACGTAGTCGCTGCTCATCACCTCGAGCATGCTGGACCGGGTCAGCCGCGCGATGACGGCGAGCGGGTAGGTGCTGAGCGCGATGGCCGGCAGCACCAGGTGGCCGTAGGTCCCCCAGCCGAAGGCGGGGAAGATCGGCCACTTCACCGCGAAGCCGATGATCATCAGGATGGCCAGCCAGAACACCGGGAGCGACACCATGGCCAGCACCCCGACGCGGGTGACGGTGTCGATGAACGTGTACTGCTTGACGGCGGCGACGATGCCCACCGTCACACCGATGAGCACGGCCAGGATCATGGCCGTCAGCGCGAGCGTGGCGCTCACTCCGGTGGTGCGCGCGAGCTCGAAGGCGACCTCGCGCCCGCTCCGGTAGGAGACGCCGAGGTCTCCCTGTACGGCGTCCGTGACGAAGGACAGGTACTGCAGGAGAAGCGGTCGATCGAGTCCCAGTTTGGCGCTGAGCTCGGCGACCGCCTCGGGGGAGGCGTTCTGGCCGAGCAGCAGGGTGACCGGGTCACCGGGGGCCATCTCCAGGGCCACGAAGATGACGAACGAGATGACAAGTAGCAGCGGCACCAGCTGCAACAGCCGCCTGCCTACATAAGACAACATTTCCTCGCATCTCCTCATTTAGGCCGCGGAGAAGCTCCCCCGGTGACCTTCGAGCGGGTTACTTCTTGACGGTGACGCCCGACAGATCCCAAAGACTGGACTTGGTGGTGTGGAATCCCTCGACCTCGGCACGCGTCGCGTAGAAGTTGGTCGAGTAGTACATGGGGACCACCACGACGTCCTCCTCGATGAACTTGCGCTGGATGTCGTTCATCAGCGACTCGCGCTCCGGCGTTTTGATGGGCAGGAGGGCGAGCTTGTCGATCTCCTTGTCGGCGCCCGAGTAGCCCGACATGTTGTTCACCGCTCCGGAGCGGAAGACGCGGGTCAGCATGTCGGCGGGGTCGCCGGCGGCCACGCCCCAGCCCAGCCAGTACATCTGGGTCTTGTGCTCAAGCAGCGAGGTGAACCACGTCCCGGACTCCTGGATCTTCAGGTTGGCGGTGACCCCGATCTCCTTGAGCTGGGACTTGATGACCTCGGCCACCTCCTTGTCCTTGAGGTAGTAGCTGCCGGGCAGGACCAGGTCGAGCGTCACGTCGCCGGCTCCGGCCTCGGCCATGAGCTTCTTGGCGCCTTCGAGGTCGTAGTCGATGTTGATCGGGTCGTCGGCGGGCGTGACCATCGTCGGCGGGATCAGACCGGTGGTCGCCGGGCTGCCCACCCCTTCGAGGACGTCCTTGACGATGGCCTCCTTGTCGATCGCCATCGCGATCGCCCGGCGGACCTTGACGTCGGGAACCTGCTTGAGCTCGAAACCGAGGAAGACCGGCTGCGCCTTGGGCTCGATGAGCTCGTTGATCTCCTTGGACTCCTTGATGAGGGAGAGCTCGGAGGGGGGCGGGTACTCGATGACGTCCACATCGCCGGACTGGAGCGCGGCCAGACGGGTGCTGGCCTCGGGGATCGGGACGATCTCCACGGTCTTGAGCTTGGGCTTCGTTCCCCAGTAGCCCTCGTTGCGCTCCAGGACCATGCGCTCGTCAGGGTTCCAGCTCTTGAAGGTGAAGGGTCCGCTGCCGACCGGGTTGGCCGACAGGTTCTTCTCGTTCTCCTTGATCGCCTTCGCGCTGACAATGCCCGCGACGGGGACGGAGAGGTTGTTGAGCAGGCTGGAGAAGGGCTTGCTGAGGATCAGCTTGACCTGCTTGTCGCCGACGAGCTCCACCGACTTGATCACGCCGAGGTAACCCTTGCCCTGCGGGGCCTTGATCGCGCGTTCCAGGTTGATCTTGACGACCTCGGCGTTGAGGTCCGTGCCGTCGACGAACTTGACCCCGTCGCGGATGGTGAAGGTCCACTCGGTGTCGGAGTTCTGCTCCCACGAGGTGGCCAGCCCCGGTATGGGCTTGCCATCCGGGTCGAGCTTGACCAGGCGCTCGTACATCAGGTCGAGGCGGATGAAGTCCGCGGTGAGGGAGAAGTTCGGCGGGTCGAGGCTCTGGGCGTCGGAGGCCATGCCGACTCGCAGCGTCGCGTCCTCGGCCGCCACGGGGGCGCCCTCCTCGGCGCCTCCCGAGCTCAGGCCGCAACCCGCCAGGGTGAGGGAGGTGAGCATGGCCAACGCCGCGGCACTGCGGCGCGGCCATGTTTTCCCGGGGTGTTTCATGAAGTTACGTCCCTCTCTCTTTCGCTGTCCTCGGACGTAGTGTTCGGCCCCCGAAACCGATGCCGGCGCCTGACGCCGGCGGTGTCCTGCCAGGCAGGTGTGTGGGTGTCACGCCTCGCGGTAGGGCGCGTCGCGCGCCTCAAGAAACGCCTTGAGACCGTGTTCGGCGCGGATCGCGCGCAGGTTGTCCCGCTCGGGAACGCCGGTGGAGTCCAGGACCAGGGTGTCGGCGAAGCGGTGCCCCATCTGCAGCCCGCGGAAGCCCTGCATGTCCTGCATCATCCGGACCGAGCGCTTGACGGTCTGGAGCGTCAGCAGCGGGGCGTTGACGATGCGCTGGGCGAGCCGGAGCGCCGCCGCGTCGACCTCGTCGTCCGGCACGACGGTGTTGACCAGGCCGAGGCGGTGGGCCTCCCGCGCGTCCACGCTGTCGCCGGTGAGGTACATGTGGTTCATCAGCTTGAAGTGCGTGAGCCACGGGAGCAGCAGCAGCGGGGACAGGGTGCCGTGGCGGATCTCGGGCTCGCCGAACGAGGCGTTCTCCCCGCACACGGTCAGATCACCGATGAGCGCCAGGTTGCAGCCGGCGGCGAGTGCGACTCCCTTGACCGCGGTGATCACCACCCGGTCCATGTACCAGAGCTTCTCCAGCATCTTCGCGTTACGCTGGGCGATGTAGTCCGTCTCCACGGTGTTCGCCGGGGACGGGTCGTTGACAAGGTCGATACCTGAGGAGAAGGCCCGGTTGCCTTCCGCGCCGAGGACGACGGCCTTGATGGTGCGGTCCGCCTCGATCTCGTCGATCGCCGCACTCAGCTCGTTGACGGTCTGGGCGCGGAGGGCGTTCAGGGCCTTCGGCCTTGCCAGTGTCAGTATCGCGACCTGACCGTCATGTTCCAGACGCACGTCTTCGTAGGACACTCGCTCTCCAAACCCTGAGGCATCGGTCCGCTGTGTGGACCATCGATTTGAGTAGTGGACCCGAGGTGGCCTTGAGGTGTCAAGAGAAAACGGGCAAGTTCATATGGGTGAAACGGACAGGCAACAATAGGAGGGAAGCCTCCGACAGAGCCTTGAGGTGCATGAACCCCCGGTGGCTCCGGCGGCGCGCGGCCTGATTTTCCGGCCGATCCGGCGTCGGAGCCGGGGTCTCCCGGCTGGGTCGGCCGCCGATCCGCGGATCGGCGGTCACGTCGATCGAGTGACCCATGTCATAGCCGTCGAGGTCATTCGAGCCCCCGGCGGCGGGTTTCCTGGCCGTGGGTATCGGACCCGGGCATTGACAGAGACTGTACCCTCGTCAAAAATGAACTGGCAGTTCGCTCAGTGAACCAGTTGACGGGTGTGGCCGAGGGCCGGGATCGCTGTCACCGCATGTCCGACCATGAAGAGAGGTTTCGTGCACTTCGATGTTGCTGTCACGGGTGGACTGCTTGTCGACCCGGACTGGGGAACGCTGGCGGGCGGTCTGGGGATCAAGGACGGGCGGATCGCCGCCGTCCTGGCCCCCGGTGAGCGACTCTCCGCGGACGAGGAGATCGACGCCACCGGGCTGGTCGTCATGCCGGGTGTCATCGACCCGCACACGCACCTCGGCTACGCGCAGTCCTTCGAGGCCGACCTGGAGACCGAGACCCGATCGGCGGCCCTCGGCGGCGTCACCACGGTGATGAGCTTCTACCGTCAGTACAAGGGCGCGGAGCCGGCGCCGTACGACGAGCTTCCCGAGCTGATCGCCTCGGTCAACGAGAAGTCCACCGTCGACGTGGCGCTGCACTTCGGCATGCTCGCCGAGTCCCAGGTGCGGCAGATACCGAAGTACGCGGACGCCGGCGTCAGGTCGCACAAGTTCTACATGGCCTACCGGGGCGCGGACGGAGCCACCGTCGGGATGGTGAACGAGTGCGACGACGGGCTGCTGCTGGAGGGCCTGCGCCTGCTCGGCGAGTCCGGCGGCGTGGCCTGCGTGCACGCGGAGAACACCGACATCGTCAACCGGACCATGCGGCAGGTGCGCGAGTCCGGGGCCACCGGACTGCGGGCCTGGTCCGACGCCCGGCCGGCGTTCGCCGAGGCGGAGAACATCCAGCGGGTGGCCTTCTTCGCCGAACGGGTGGACGCCACCGTCTACCTGGTGCACATCGGATCGAGCGAGAGCCTTGAGGCGGCCAAGCGGGTCAGGGGCACCGGCGGCAAGGTCTGGGTGGAGACCTGCCCGCACTACCTCACCCACACCTACGACAGCGAGGTGGGATCGCTCGCCAAGATCAACCCGCCGGTGCGCACGGCGGAGGACGTCGAGGCGATGTGGCGCGGACTGATCGACGGTGACGTCGACACCGTCGGCACGGACCACTGCGCCGTGCCGCTTGAGCGCAAGCAGGGCGACATCTGGTCCGCCGCGGCGGGATTCCCGGGCATGGCGACGACGCTTCCGGTACTCCTCTCAGAGGGGCACCACAGGCGGGGGATGAGCCTGCAGCGCATCGCGCAGGTCCTGTCCGGCAACGCCGCCTCGATCTTCGGCATGCCTGCCAAGGGCAACCTGCGGGTGGGGGCCGACGCCGACCTCGTGCTGTGCGACCTCGACGCGGAGCGCGTCGTCGACCACGAGACCCTGGGCGGCTCGTCGGCGTACAGCATCCTCGACGGGCGGACGCTGCGCGGGTGGCCGGTGCGCACGCTGCTGCGCGGCAGGACCGTGGCCGTCGACGGGGAGGTCGTCGGCGAGCCGGGTGGCCGGTTCCTGGCGCGGTAGAGACCGGAAAACAGCGACAACCACTGAAGTCAACCCGTATCACCGGGTCTGACCTGCGGATTATCGGTAATGAGTGAGAAGGGCTGAACCCCAATGAAGGCAAAAGTGCTGCTGGTCCAGAACGGACCGGCGACCGTTGACACCGAGAAGAACGTCGAGGAGAACCTCGCCCTGGTCGCCGAGGCCACGAAGGACTACTCGCCGGACTTCGTGGTGTTCAGCGAGCTGTCCAACACGCAGTACTTCTGCGGCTACAACACCCCCGAGCACTTCAAGCTCGCCGAGCCGATCGACGGGCCGTCGGTCAGGCGTTTCCAGGAGCTGGCCAAGCGGCTCGGCAGCTACGTGCTCTTCCCCTTCTACGAGAAGGGCGAGGTCAAGGGCGAGTTCTACAACAGCGTGGCGGTCATCGGCCGCGACGGCGAACTGATCCCCGGCGACCTGCCCGACGGCCGCCAGGTGAAGGTCTACCGCAAGAACCACATCCCCGACCAGTGGAGCTACAGCCCCGGCCTCAACGAGCGCTACTACTTCAAGGAGGGGCCGGGCCTGGCGACCTTCAGGACCGAGTTCGGCAAGATCTCCATCCTGATCTGCTACGAGCGCTCCTTCCCCGAGGCGTGGCGGGTGCTCGCGCTGCAGGGCTCGAAGATCATGTTCGTCCCGGTGGCGGCGTGGGGCCCGAACCGCGCCGACTCCTGGGGCGGAGAGCTGCGCACCGCGGCCATCCAGAACGGCCTGTTCGTCGTCGCCTCCAACAAGGGCGGCGTGGAGAACACCGAGGGCCCGCGTCACTTCTTCGGCGCCAGCCGGATCATCAGCCCGCTGGGCGAGGAGCTGACCGCCGCGCCGGCCGGTGAGGGCCCGCACATCCTCAAGGCCGAGCTCGACCTGGACGAGATCGACCAGCACGGGGTCCGCTACACGTTCTTCCGCGACCGCCGCCCCGAGCTCTACGGCTCGCTCAGCGACGACATCGCGCGCGGTGTCCTGTAAGTCGGTGGCCGCCCACTCGGAGATAGGAAAAACACCATGGACGTAGGCGTCTTCCTCGGGTCGCAGTACGCGCCCCAGCAGGACATCTACTCGGCCTTCCAGGGTCTGGTCGAGCAGACGCGGTTGATCAGGGACACCGGCTACGACGCCGTCTGGCTGGGCCAGCACTTCCTGAGCGCCCCCGACCAGTACCTCCAGACGACGCCGATGCTCGCGCGTCTGGCGGCGGAGGCGGGCGACATGAGGCTGGGCACGAACCTGCTGCTGCTGCCCCTGCTGAACCCCGTCGACATCGCCGAGCAGTACGCGACGATGGACGTGATCACCGGCGGCAAGCTCATCCTGGGCGTCGGCCTGGGGTACCGCGACGAGGAGTTCAACGCCTTCCAGATCAACAAGAAGCACCGGGTGGGCCGCCTGGTGGAAGGCGTGGAGATCCTCAAGCGGCTGTGGACCGAGGAGAACGTGTCGTTCGAGGGCAAGCACTTCACCCTCGACAACGTGACGATCAGTCCGCGCCCGATCCAGAAGCCCCGCCCGCAGATCTGGTTCGGCGCCACCGCCGACCCCGCGATCAAGCGCGCCGCCCTGCAGGGTGACGCGTGGATCGCGACGTCGATGACGGAGTGGGGGGAGATGAAGCAGCAGGTCGACCTCTTCCACCAGACCAGGAAGGAGGCGGGCCTGCCGGAGAAGGTGGAGTTCGCCAAGTGCGTGGAACTCTTCGTCGGCGACGACAAGGAGTCCGCGCTCAGGGAGGCCGAGCCGTTCATCGGCGCGAAGTACAAGGCGTACTACAGCTGGGGCATGGGCGACAACGTTCCGGGCAACAGCGGCGCGAACAGCAGTGACTTCGCCGACCTGGCCAGGAACCGGTTCATCATCGGCGGCGTCGACGACGTGATCCAGGACTGCCTGCACCACCGCGACACGCTGGGCGTGACGCACCTGATCGTCCGGCTGAACTTCCCCGGGATGCCGATGGAGCTGGTCCGGCGCAACATCGAGCGGTTCGGCAGGGAGGTCATTCCGGCCATCCGCTGACCCGGGCCCTCCGGTCGCTCCGTCACGGCGCCTGCCGGCGGCAGCCGGTCTGGCGAGGGCATGGGTTTCCGTGTCACCTCATGTTGTGGGAACGCGGAAACCCATGGCCCCGAACCGGGGGATCGACCGGCGTGGGCGCGTTCGGATGCCCGGCCTAGAAACGGTCTGCGTGCTCGTCCGCCCACTGTACGAACGTACGTGCCGGACGGCCGGTCACCCGGGTGACCGTGTCGTCCACGGTCTTGGAGGAGTCATCGGACGCGGCGTACCAGCCGACGACATACTCGGCGTCCGCTCGGGACACCCCGGTGGCCAGCAGCCTGTCGACCGCCTGTTCGTGCGTTATCGGCTCGAAGGCGATGTCGCGGCGGAGCGTCCGGGACAGGATCGCGATCCGCTCACTCGGGGTCAGCGCTTCGGGTCCGGTGAGGTTGTAGGACTGTCCCGCGTGGCCGTCGTCGAGCAGCGCGACGGCTGCCACGGCCCCGATGTCGGCCTCGTGCACCAGCGCGCTGGGAAGGTCGTACGGTTCGCGGACCACTCCTTCGGCTCGGATCGATTCGGCCCAGCCCAACGTGTTGGACATGAACTCCTGTGCTTCCAGACGTGTCCATTCCACGCCTGAGTCCGCCACCGCCTGCTCGACCGGGCCCACCCAGCCGCCCCACAGCACGGTGAGGCGCTGAACGCCCGCGGCGACCGCCCGCTGGACCAGCTCGGGCCCGACCTCGGCAAGTCCATCCGTCACCGTGATATGCAGCCGGTTGACGCCGTGGAGTGCGGTGTCCAACTTCTCTGGTGTGTTGTGCGTGCCGGCCACCAGCTCCACCTCGGCCGGAAACCTTCCCACGTTCGCCGCCGGGTCTCGCGTCAGGGCCCGAACCCGCTCTCCTCGGCGGACCAGCTCTGCCACAACGTGCCGGCCGGTGTTCCCGGTGGCACCTGTCACCAAGGTCGTCACAGTCGAGCTCCTTAGGTCGTCTTGTCCCGATGAGTCGCCGACGAGCCTAGAAACTCAACCGCAGTTGAGGTCAAAAGCCCGGCACGATAACGAGATCACCGGTGTCTCCCCAGGCCGCGGTGGTCGGTGTCCATCCTCATGTCGGCCTCGGACGCCGCGCTCCGCTCGTTTGGGGATGGTGGCACGAGTCTTGTCGACACCCCGATTCCCGCACTCGGCCTCCTCGAAGGCCGACAGGCCAACAGCCTCGCGCATCAACGGAGATCTCACCGCGCGGACCTCCGGTGGTCCTAGGTCCAAGGTCCCGGGTCATGTCGACCGGGCGTCCGATGCCGCGGACCGCGGCGAGCGGCATAGTCGTGCCGAGGACAGCGCGGAACACGCAGGGAGGGGAGGGGCGATGACCGGACCTGACGGACCGAGCCCGGGCGCCGCCCACCCCAGTGCCCTCAAGGGGTGTGCCAACAAATGTCCGCCGGTTCCGGTGCAGCCATGACAGGCCACCGAACCACATACGGACGAAAGGCACACCCATGTCCACAACTCAGTCCCCGGCCCGCGGCCGACGGCCGGGATGGAGCCTCGCGCTGCTCGCGCTCGGGCACCTGATCATCAGCCTCGACTTCACCATCATCTATGTGGCCCTGCCCGACATCGCCGCCGATGTCGGCTTCACACCGCACACCCTGCAGTGGGTGGTCACCGCGTACGTCGTCCTCTACGGAGGCTTCCTGCTGTTCGGCGGCCGGCTGTCCGACCTGGTGGGACGCCGGCGGATGTTCGTGCTCGGCATGGCGCTGTACGGCGTGGCCTCCGTGCTGGGCGGCCTGGCCACGGCGCCGGCGGTGCTGCTCACCGCGCGCGCCTTGCAGGGCCTCGCCGGGGCGGTGCTGTTCCCCGCGGTGCTGGCCCTGGTCAACACCGCCTTCGCCGAGGGCAGGGAGCGCAACCGCGCGCTGACGGTCTGGGCCATGGCCGGTGCCGGCGGGCTCACGGCGGGCGCACTGGCCGGCGGGGTGCTCACCCAGGCCCTGGGCTGGCAGGCCGTGTTCTACGTCAACGTCCCGCTGGCCGCCGCGGGTGCCGCCGCCGCCTTCGCCCTGCTGCCCCCCGACGGCCGTGTCACCGCAGGAAGCGTCGACGTGCTCGGAACCCTGACCGGTACCGCGGGCATCACGCTGTTGATCTTCGCGGTCGCGCACGGCTCCGAGGTCGGCTGGGCACGGGCCGAGGTGGTCGCCGCGGCCGTTCTCGCGGCGGTCCTGCTGGCCGCGTTCCTGCGCGTCCAGGCCCGGGGCCGGACGCCGCTGATGCCGCTGCGGCTGTTCCGCAACCGCGCGCTCAGCGGAGCGGTCGTGGTCATCCTCGTCTTCGGGCTGACGATGCAGGCCGTGCCGTACTTCCTGACCCTGTACTTCCAGGACGTCCTCGGCTTCAGCGCCCTGGAGACCGGGCTGGCGTTCCTTGGCCCGACCCTGTCGATCACGGCGGGAAACCTCCTCAGCGAGCGACTGGTCCACCGCTTCGGCACCCGGAGCACGCTGATCACCGGCATCGTCGCCAACGCCGTGGGCGCCGCGTTCCTGGCCCCCGGCATGCACACGGACGGGTCCTTCCTCACCGTCCTGGCCGGGATCGTCGTCATCGGTCTGGGCATGGGCATCACCTACGAGGCCATGTGGATCGCCGCCGGCACCGGTGTCTCGGCGGACGAACAGGGCCTGGCCTCCGGGGTGGCCTCCACCGCGCTGCAGGTGGGAACCGCCGCGGGTCTGGCGGTTCTGGTGGCCGTCGCCAACCACGACATCGAGGGGCTGTCCGGACAGGCCCTGCGCGCCGCCTCCGCCGAGGGAATGCGCGCCGCCGTCTACGTCCTGGGCGCCGTCATGCTGACGGCCGTCCTGGCCGCCCTCAGGCTTCCCGGCCCGCGTGCCCGGGTCGCCGCTGCCGCGTCCCGGCCCGTCCCCGACCCGGACGCCGACCTGCGCCCCGCCGGCTGACAGCGTCCGCGGCTCCGGTCGCGGCGAATCTCCCGGCCGATGGCCGAGGGCGCGCGGCCCGGCTCGCGCGTGATCTCCCGCACCCGGTCGGCGACGTGGATCCGCTCGCCCTCCCACAGATGACGGGAGACACTGGAAGGGGGCTCCGCCGGTCGTCCGACCGGCGGAGCCCCCTTCTTCCTCGCCTTGTTCGGCGCCGAGCCGTTCCGCCGTCGCTTCCCGGCCCGGTGGTCGACCCCGGAAATCCGGCACGCTCCGATGTGGCCGGAGTGCCGGTCAGCTCGCCTGGTCGTTGATGAGCAGGCAGTCGACCGCGGCGACTCCCTCTCCCTCGGGCAGCACCAGCAGCGGGTTCACCTCGGCGGCGGCCAGACCGGGCAGCGAGGCCGCCATCTCGGAGAAGCTCACCGCCGCCTGGACCAGTGCGGCACGGTCGTAGGCCGGGCCGCCCCGGTAGCCCGCGAGCAGCCTGCCGAGCACGCTCGCGTCGAGGAGCTCCTCGACGTCCCGCGCGGTGACGGGCACCGGGCGGGACGCCGCCTGGCCCATGAGCTCGGCGAGGATCCCGCCGGGGGCGATGGAGAGCACGAGCCCGACCTGCGGGTCGTCGACGACCCCCATCAGGCACTCCAGCTTCTGGCCGCCCACCATCCGCTGCACGAGGATCCCGGTGATCCGTGCCCCGGGCAGGTGGCTCTCGACAGAGGCGAGCATCGCCTCGGCGGCGGCCTCTGCCTCTTCGGGGGTGGTGACGCCGAGGACGACGCCTCCAGCCTCCGTCTTGTGCGCGATGTCGGGGGACTCGACCTTGAGCACCACGGGCGTGCCGACGCGCTCGACCAGGGCCGCGACCTCGTCGACGCCCGCCGCGACGCCGAAGGGCGCGACCGGGACGCCGGCGGACACCAGCGCCTCCATCGCGTCGGCGCCGGAGGCGACGGCGTGCGGCGAGGGCCAGCCGCCGAGCTTCTCCACCTCGGGCCGCGCGGCGAGGGTGAACCGCGGCCAGTCGAGCCACGAGGTGAGCGCGTGCACGCCGGGACGCAGCCCCATCACGACCGGCACACCGGCCGCCGACAGCGTGGCGTGGATGACCGGGTCGAGCGGCCCCGCGGTCATGGTCAGCAGCACCACCGGCGTCTCGACGTCACGGGCGACCTCGGCCAGGATCTCCGCCTGCCTGCGGTAGAGCGCCTCCTGGCCGGGGCCGGAGAGACCGACGTTCATCGCGAACACGACCGCGCCGATCTGCGGCTGGTCGGCGACCAGCCGCAGGGAACGGAGCAGGAGCGTCGGGTCCTCGACGGCGGAGCCGGTGACGTCGAGCGGGTTGTTGACCGCGGCGAAGCCGGGCAGCAACTCGGTGAGCTCTGCGACGGCGGCGGCGTCGAACCCGGGCAGCGACAGACCGGAGGCCTCCGCGGCGTCGGCCATCAAACCGCTCGCGCCTCCGGAGATCGACAGCACGCCGACGCCGGTGGCCGCCGAACTCCCGCGACGCAGGTGCGAGAAGAGCAGCACCGTCTCGCGGAACTCGTCGAGGTCGGAGACGCGGATGGCCCCGACCGAGGCGAGCAGGCCGTCGAGCGCCGCGGCGCCGCCGGAGATGGCGCCGGTGTGGGCCATGGCGGCCTGGCGGCCGAGGTCGGACCGGCCACTTGAGACGACGACGACCGCCTTGCCCCTCTCGCGGGCCAGGCGGCAGGCCGCGGCGAACTTCGGAGCGTCCCGGAGCCCTTCGAGGAAGACGCCGATCACCTCGGTCGACTCGTCCTCGGCGTACCAGGCCACGTAGTCCGAGACCGTCGCCGACACCTCGTTGCCGGTGGTGATGAGCGCGGAGGCGGCGAGCCCCCGGCCCATCGCGGAGTCGGTGACGGCGTGCGAGAGCGCGCCGGACTGCAGGATCAGCGCGACGTTGCCCAGGGGCAGCGGATCGACGATCCGCCCGGAGTACGCCGCCGCGCCGCTCGCCAGGTCCGCGGTTCCGTAGCAGTTGGGGCCGCAGGCCACCATGTCGTACTTGTCAAGCAGGCGGCGCAGTTCCGCGGCGCGCTCGGAGCCGACACTCCCCTCGCCGAAACCGCTGCCGATCAGCACCGCCGCGCGGATGCCGCGCTCGCCGGCGTCCCTGACGGCCGCCAGCGCGGAGTCGGCGCCCACCGCGACGACGATGAGGTCGACGCCGTCGGGAAGCTCGCGCACGGAGGGTACGCACGGAACGCCGAGCACGTCGGCGTACTTCGGGTTGACGACGTGCAGCGCGCCCTCGAAACCGAACCTGCGCAGGTTCTCGAGGACCCGGGTGCCCCGGTTGAGTCGTGGTGAGGCGCCCACCACCGCGATGGAACGCGGGCGAAGGAGCGGTTGAAGGTTGCGGAAGCCCGAATCAGGCACGGTTTGTCACCATCCGGTCACGGAGACGGACGTTGGCTTGCGAGAGAACATCCCTGGAGGGCGGATCGGGAGATTCGAGTGATTCTCACCACAAGCCGACGACTCTGCCCCTGGTATCAGTAACATAAGGGGACGAATTTGATCCAGTGGTTTACCTACTGAACCACTTGCTTAGTGTAGCAAGGGCCAAACCGCCTCAGGAGACGCCATGACAGTCAACGATGGCCAAGGCGACATCGTTCTTGATATCCGGAACCTGCGTACCCGGATCGAAACCTTGAGAGGCGTCGTCCATCCCGTCAACGACGTCTCCTTGCAGTGCTTCCGTGGTCGCACTCTCGCGGTGGTCGGCGAGTCTGGATCCGGAAAAAGCATGACATTTCTATCCGTACTTGGGCTACTGCCCCCCGGTGGGTCGATCGAGTCCGGGACGGTGAGCTACCTCGGCCAGGAGTACACCCTTGAGGGTAAGAGCCGGTTGAGCCACTTGCGCGGCAAGTCGATCGGGATGATCTTCCAGGACGCCCTGGCCGGTCTCAATCCCTCCTTCACCATCGGGCAGCAGATCGGTGACGTGGTGCGCCACCACGAGAAGACCTCCCGGGCCGAGGCCAGGCGGCGGGCGATCGAGACCCTCGGGCTGGTCGGCATCCCGAACCCCCGCGAGCGCGTCGACTACTATCCGCACCAGCTCTCCGGAGGAATGCGCCAGCGAGTGATGATCGCGATGGGGGTCGCGCTCCGGCCCCAGGTGCTCGTCGCCGACGAGCCGACCACGGCGCTCGACGTCACGGTCCAGGCCCAGATCATGGAGTTGCTGGACGGGCTCCGCCGGGAGCTCGGCATGTCGCTCGTGATCATCACACACGACCTCGGCGTCGTCGCGCGCTACGCCGAGGAGGTCGCGGTGATGTACGGGGGCCGCGTCGTCGAGCACGGCAGTGTCCGTCAGGTGCTCAAGAACACGGTCCACCCGTACACCGAGGCGCTGCTCCGGTCCAGCCCCCGGCCCGACGCCCACGTCGCGGAGCTCGACCCGATCCCCGGCCAGCCCCCGAACCTGCTGGCCGTCCCCACCGGCTGCAGCTTCCACCCGCGCTGTCACCGCCGCGACGACCGCGAGCTCTGCGCCACCGACATCCCGCGCCTGCGCGCGCTGACCCCGACCAGCCAGTTGACCGCCTGCCATCGCGCCGAGGAGATGGCACTGCAGGATGTGAGTGTGTGATGGCCGCTGAGATCGCGGAGTTCGCGGACAGCCCGGGTCCCTTCGTCGCCGGACCCGACGCCGTTCTCCGGGTGGAGAGGCTCTCCAAGCACTTCGGGAAGAAGAAGCGGTTCGGCGGCTCGTCCAACATGGTCAGGGCGGTGGACGAGGTCTCCTTCGACCTCGCCCGCGGCGAGACGCTCGGCCTCGTCGGCGAGTCCGGGTGTGGCAAGACGACGCTGAGCCGGATGATCCTGCGGCTGATCGAGCCCACCGGCGGCCGGGTGCTCCTGGACGGCGAGGACGTCACCAAGCTGGCGGGGCGCAGGCTCCGCGAGTTCCACCAGCGGGTCCAGGTGGTCTTCCAGGACCCGTACGCGTCGTTGGACCCGCGCCAGCGGGTGGCGGCCAGCGTCGCCGAACCGCTCACCAACTCCAGCATGTCCAAGCAGGAGAAGCTCGACACGGTGCACGGGATGCTGGAGCGGATGGGTCTCCAGCGTGCCCAGGCCAAGCTGTTCCCGCACCAGTTCTCCGGCGGTCAGCGCCAGCGCATCGGCATCGCCCGCGCGCTCTCGGTCACCCCCCAGGTGCTGCTCCTCGACGAACCGGTGTCGGCGCTGGACGTCTCGATCCAGGCGCAGGTCCTCAAACTCCTGCAGGACCTGCGTGAGGAGTACGGCCTCAGCTACATCCTCATCTCGCACGACCTCTCCGTCGTGCGGCACGTGAGCGACCGGGTCATGGTGATGTACCTGGGACGGATCGTGGAGATCGCCGCCAAGGACGACATCTACACCTCGCCGCACCACCCGTACACCGCCTCGCTGCTGTCGGCGGCGCCGGTGCCCGACCCCGACGTGGAGCGTTCCCGCGAGCGCATCCAGCTGCCCGGTGACCCGCCGAACCCGGCGAACCCTCCCTCGGGATGCACCTTCCACCAGCGCTGCTTCCACGCCGAACTGCTCGCCCAGAAGCTCCCCGCCGGCGAGGTCCACGAGCTGGACGGCGGGCGCAAGGTCCCTCGTACCTGCGTCCAGCAGGCACCGGCCCTGACCCTCAAGGCCGACGACGAGCACTGGTCGGCCTGCCACTTCCCGCTGGAGCGGGAGCAGGCCGCGACGATCATCGCCTGAGTCTCCGTTCCTGAACACGCCCGCGCTTCCGATCGGTGAGCCTCTCCCGGTCGGGGGTGTCGGCGTGCCCTGGGGCCGCCGCCGGCGGCCCTCCCGGGATACAAGAAGTTAACCGCCGACCCGTTGACAGTGCCGCTGTCGACCCGTTGAATGAACCGCAGATTCACTCAGTGAACCGCCACCACCATGGGAAGTCATGAACGCACAACAGCCAGCACGCAGCAGGGTCGTCATCATCGGTGGCGGCATCGTCGGGACAAGTGTCGCCTTTCACCTGGCCAAACTGGGTCTGACCGATGTCGTCCTGCTTGAGCAGGGCAGCCTGTCGTGTGGCACCACGTGGCACGCCGCCGGGCTGGTGGGCCAGCTGCGCGCGACGAACGAGATGACCAAGCTGATCAAGTACTCCACCGAGCTCTACGCGACGCTGGAGGAGGAGACCGGGCTCGGCACCGGCTGGAAGCAGTCGGGCAGCCTCTCGGTCGCCCGCTCGCCCGAACGGATGACCTCGCTGAAGCGGACCGCGGCGACCGCGCAGGCGTTCGGCGTCGAGGCGCACGTGATCAGCCCCGCCGAGGCCGGCGAGAAGTGGCCCATGATGCGGACCGACGACCTGGTCGGCGCGGTCTGGCTGCCCGGGGACGGCAAGGCCAACCCCACCGACATGACGCAGGCCCTCGCCCGCGGCGCCCGCAACCGGGGCGCGAAGGTGCTGGAGAACACCAAGGTCATCGGGATCGACGTGGTCGACGGCCGGGTCACCGGGGTGCGCACCGAGGCCGGCACGATCGAGTGCGAGATCCTCGTCAACTGCGCCGGCCAGTGGGCGGCACAGGTCGGGGCGATGGCCGGGACAACCGTCCCGTTGCACTCGGTCGAGCACTTCTACGTGGTCACCGAATGGATGGAGGGCATCACCAGCGATCTGCCGGTGATGCGCGACCAGGACGGCTACATCTACTTCAAGGAAGAGGTCGGCGGCCTGGTGATGGGCGGGTTCGAACCCGACGCCAAGCCGTGGGTCGGCCCGCACGACATCCCCGACCCGTTCGTCTTCCAGCTGCTCGACGAGGACTGGGAGCAGTTCGCCGTCCTGATGGAGAACGCGATCATCCGCGTCCCCGCGCTGGAGACCACCGGGATCAAGAAGTTCTACAACGGGCCGGAGAGCTTCACCCCCGACAACAACTTCATCATGGGGCAGACCCCCGAGATCCCCAACATGTACGTGCTGGCCGGGTTCAACTCCACCGGAATCGCCTCGGCGGGCGGCGCGGGCCTGGCCCTGGCCGAGTGGATCATCGAAGGCGAGTGCACCCGCGACCTCTGGCCGGTCGACGTACGGCGGTTCGCGAAGTTCAACGGCAACGAGACCTGGCTGCGGGAGCGGACCAAGGAGACGCTGGGCCTGCACTACGCGATCCCCTGGCCCAACCGCGAACCGGAGACCGGCCGGCCGCTGCGCCGTTCCCCCGTCCACCACCTGCTGGAGGCCGCGGGCGCGGTCATGGGCAGCAGGATGGGCTGGGAGCGGCCGAACTGGTTCGCCCCCGAGGGGGTGTCCAAGGAGGTGGAGTACTCCTTCGGTCACCAGAACTGGCGCCCGCAGGTCAACGCGGAGGTCGAGGGGACCCGCAACGGGGTGGCCCTGCTCGACCAGACGGCGTTCTCGAAGTTCCTCATCAAGGGGCCCGACGCCGAGGAGACGCTCCAGTACCTGTGCACCGCCAACATGGCGGTCAAGCCGGGCACCACCGTCTACACCGGCATCCTCAACGACCGCGGCGGCTACGAGTCCGACGTGACGATCACCAGGCTCGCCCGCGACGAGTACCTGCTGGTGACCGGCTCGGCGCAGACCACCCGTGACCACCACTTCATCACCGTGAACCTGCCCGCGGGCTGCCGGACCCAGGTCGTCGACGTGACCTCGTCGTACGCGGTGCTCGGAATCATGGGACCGAAGTCTCGCGAACTGCTCAACCGGCTCACCAAGGCGGACCTGTCGAGCGAGCGGTTCCCCTTCTACACCAGCCAGGAGATCGAGCTGGGGCCGGTGCCCTGCCGCGCCACCCGGGTCAGCTACGTCGGTGAGCTGGGCTGGGAGCTCTACATCCCCACCGAGTACACGGTGACCGCCTACGAACACCTCACCGACGCCGGTGCGGACCTGGGCCTCCTGCCGATCGGCCACTACGCGATCGACGCGATGCGCATCGAGAAGGGCTACCGGGCCTGGGGCCGCGAGCTCACGCCCGACCGGACGCCGGTCGAGGCCGGCATGTCGTTCGCGTGCAAGCTCAACACCGACATCGCGTTCCGCGGGCGTGAGGCCGTCGAGAAGCAGAAGCAGCACGGCGTCACCAGCCGCATGGTGTCGGTGACCGTCGACGACGCCGGAACGGCGCTGTGGGGAGGCGAGCTCATCCTCCGCAACGGCGAGCCGGCCGGGTTCGTCAGCTCGGCGGCCTTCGGGCCGACGCTGGGCAAGGGCGTGGGGCTGGCGTACATCGAACGCGAGCACGACCTCGTCGACGCCGAGTACATCAACGCGGGGACCTACCAGCTGAACGTGGCCGGGGACATCCTCGAGGCGAACGTGAGCCTGCGCGCCCCGTTCGACCCGGCCGGTTCGAGGCTGAAGGCATGAGCCAGGAAGAGACGCACATGGAAAGCGGCAAGAAGTCCATCGTCATCACGCTGTCGTGCACCGACCGGCCCGGCATCGTGCACGCCGTCATCGACTTCTTCTTCCGGCGCGACTGCGACATCGCGGAGAGCCAGCAGTTCGGCGACCCGGACTCGGGACTGTTCTTCATGCGGGTCCACCTGCGGACCGGTCCGGCCACGCCGTCGGTCGCGGAGTTGGAGAACGAGTTCGGTCCGGTGGCCGAACGGTTCCAGATGCACTACAGACTCCACGACCTCGGCGTCAAGCCGCGGCTGCTGCTCATGGTCTCCAAGTTCGACCACTGCCTCAACGACCTGCTGTACCGCTGGCGGTCCGGGCAGTTGCCGGTCGAGATTCCGGCCATCGTGTCGAACCACCCCGACCTCGCGCCGCTCGCCGAATGGCACGGGATCCCGTTCCACCACGTGCCGGTCACCAAGGAGACCAAGCCCGCCGCCGAGCAGCGGCTGCTCGAACTGGTCGAGGAGAACCAGGTCGACCTGGTGGTGCTGGCCCGGTACATGCAGATCCTCTCCGAGGACCTGTGCAAGGAACTGGACGGGAGGGCGATCAACATCCACCACTCGTTCCTGCCGAGCTTCAAGGGGGCCAACCCCTACGGCCAGGCGCACGAGCGCGGTGTCAAGCTGGTCGGCGCGACCGCGCACTACGTGACCTCGGACCTCGACGAGGGCCCGATCATCGAGCAGGACGTCGCCCGGGTCGACCACTCGGCGTCGGTGGAGGACCTGGTCGCGCTGGGCAGGGAGACCGAGTGCCGCACCCTGGCCAGGGCCGTCCAGTGGCATGTGCAGCAGCGGGTGCTGCTCAACGGTCACCGTACGGTCGTCTTCACCTGACCGTCGCCGGAGTGCGCCGGGGCCCGGTCGGCGAAACCCAGGTCGGGGTCCCAGCGTAGGGAGACGTGGCCGCCGGGAGTGCGGACGCTCAGCCGTCCGCCGGACCGGGTGACCTCGGGGTCGGCGGTGCCGGGCACGATCAGGGTGAGTACCGACTCGGCGGGCGGGGACAGGACCGTCGTCGCCTCGGCCTGCCTGAGGTGGCCGAGGGCGATCGTCTCGGTCCGCACGGTCTGCCCGCCGAGCGGCCGGCCCGAGGGCGTCGCGAGTTGGAGCAGCGTCACCCGCCACTCCCCGTCGGCCAGGACCACCCGGCCGTCACGGTTGGCGACCACCGTGAGCGAGGGGGCGAAGTGCCACAGGTTGCGCAGCGCCGACCCCGCCGGGACCGAGTCCAGCACGGCCATCAGGTCGGCGCCGTGGCCGACCAGGACCGACCGCGTACGGCTGACGCCGTACGCGGTGTCGGTGAACCGGTAGCACTGCCGCGCCGGGGTGACGGACGAGCCCACCAGGCGCGTCGCCGTCCCCTCGCGGAGGTCCGCGCCCACCACGACGGGCACGTTGTGCGCCTCGGGGGAGATCGTCCACCTCCGGTAGGCGGTCCGCTCGTAGGAGTGGAAACCCGCCTCCACCAGGATGTCCCGGCCGTGGGCGTGGTAGGTGACGCCCAGATGGTCCTCATGGCCGTGCAGCCGGCGGCCGGCACCGAACCTGATCGAGTAAAAGGCCGACTCCGGGTCGTCCCACGCCGTCCTGCCGAAGACGTAACCGTCGTCGAACACCCGCACGGTGTCCTCCCCGTGCCGGAAACCGCTCGGGCGCGTGTCGGCAGGGCTGTCGCCGATCGGCACCAGGCGGCCGTCGGGCTGGGTGGCATGGCTGACATAGGT
This sequence comes from Streptosporangium sp. NPDC049644, assembly GCF_040675205.1. Lineage (NCBI taxonomy): Bacteria > Bacillati > Actinomycetota > Actinomycetes > Streptosporangiales > Streptosporangiaceae > Streptosporangium > Streptosporangium sp. NPDC049644. Next base: position 21,529 of record NZ_JBFAOJ010000116.1, read on the forward strand.
CTCCAGCGAGTCGCGCCGCGCGACGAGCCCCGCGGGGACCTCGGCCCCGGACGCCCTGATCGCCTCGATCGCGACGCCCAGCCGCCGGTGGACGTAGATTCCGTACCGCGGAGCCTGCTCGTGCAGCACGCCCTGCGCGTCGATGGCGAGTTCCGCCGAGTCGGTCATCCGCCGGACGGCCAGGTCCTTCCACCGCTCCTGGCCGAGACGGCAGCCGACCGTCAGCAGCGCGATGTCCTGGTCCAGGCCGTGGTTGTGACCCCGCCGGTAGAGCGCGGGATCGGACAGGATCTCGGCGTGCTCGACCAGGCTCTCCGACAGCCAGTCGTCGCGCACGTGCGCGCTGAGGCAGACCAGGACCGGGGCGCGTAGCGCGACCGGGTGCTCGGCCCAGGCCCAGGGACTGACGCCGGCCGCGCCGCGGGGATTGGCGCGCGCCCAGTCCTCGGCGATCCGGGTGGCGCGGTCGAGGTACTCCGCCTCGCCGGAGCGCTCGTACTCGGCGATCAGCCCGCCCACCCACCGCAGCGCGTGCAGGTTCAGCGTCCAGGAGCGGTTCCGGTGCGGGTCGGTCCGCCAGTCGATGTCGGTGCCCAGGTCGACGGGGGGCAGGCCGACGAGCCTGACCAGGCCCGCCATGACCTCGGACACCTTGATCGCGGGAAACCGGTCGGCGGGGCAGACGACCGGTCCTTCACTCGTCGCGAGCGAGGGCGCCTCGGGACGATTCCTGATCAGGTCGAGCGCCGTACGGGCATGCCAAAACAAGCGATTGCTCCAAACAGTGTCTCGGGCGGCCTACCCGCGCACCCGCGAAGGGGCGGCGAGGGCGAACGGGTCGTCAGCGTGCGGGGGCAGGTCCCCCGGGTGGGCTAGGGAAGTTCGGGAACGGCGGGCCGGTCATCGGTCCAGCCCGCCTCCAGGACCAGCTCGACCTGGTCGCCCTTGACCCCCGGCGGGCCGGTGACCGTGGAGGAGAGCACCTGGGAGCTGTCCGGATCGATGATCAGTGTCCGCCGCACGGCCGCGCCGTTCCGCGCCCCGGGAGGCTGAACGGTGAAGGAGAACCCGGCTCCGGCCCGGCCCCGCTCGTCCGTGGCGCTGCCCAGATACCGGATGTTCGGCAGCTCGGCCAGTGCGCGGTAGGCGGCCGCGCGCACGTCCGGCGGCGACGGCTTGCTCCACAGCAGGCCGCTGAGCGCGTCCGCGACGACACCGTCGACGGTGCCGGCCGGAACGTCGCTCACCGCCTCGGTGACCCACTCCTTCAGCGCGGCGGGGGCGACCGGGAGCCTCTGGAGCTGCTCGAAGGTCATCTCGTGCCCGGCCATGCTGAAGGGCACCTTGCCGGCGATGGCCCTGAGCTCGCCCTTCTCCGGCGAGGTGGAGAGCACCTCTCCCTGGCTCGACCATTCGGTGGGGGAACCGTCGCGACGCCAGGCCTCCTCGTCGGCCGCGCTTCCCGGGCGCGCCCCCAGCGCCCGGGAGGCGGACCAGACCCGGCCGTCCCTGGCGACCCACTGCTCGGTGAGCCGTGACTCCACCACCCAGTAACGGTTCGCCCCCCTGCCCAGCCGCTCCGGGTACGTCCGCCGGTGCAGTTTCCTGACGCGCCAGTAGGCGTTCGCCGCCGCGGGGTCCGACTCGGCGGTGGTCGCCGCCGCGAGCAGGACCGACCGCCCGGAGATCGTCGCGACCCGGTTCGGCGCCCCCGCCTCCCCGGTCATGCCGGGAACCGCGACCGCGACCGCCACCGCCACGGCGGCGGCCGCGAGGCCGGCCACGGCCGCGGTCCATGACAGCCGCCACCGTCGCCTCCTGGGCTCGTCGGTCAGCAACCCGCGCACCCTGGCCTTGAGGAGCGGATCGAGCCGCGGCTCGCCGTACAGCTCGCGGACCGTCTTCAGCTCATCCACGATCGGCCTCCTCGGACTCCAGCATCGGGTTGGTCTCGCCCAGCGTGGCGCGTAGCTTCCTCCTGGCCCGGTTCAGCCGTGACCCGACAGTCCCGTACGGGATGCCCAAGGCGGTGGCGACCTCCTCGTGGCTCAGCCCGGCCAGGGCGACGAGGAGCAGGACGTCGCGATCCCGCTGGTGTAGTCCGGCCAGGGCCGCCGCGAGACTCGGCCGCAGGCTTTCCGCGCTGACCCGCACGGCGACGTGCTCCTCGTGCCCCGGGGTGTCCGGGTCGGGGCCGTGGCGCCCGAGCGCGCGCAACGTTCGCACCTCGACGCGGCGGTGCCTGCCGATGAGGTTGGTGGCGATGCCGTACAGCCAGGCCCGCACGCCGGCCCGCGACGGGTCGTACTGCGCCCGCTTGCGGAACGCGGTGAGGAACGTCTCCGCGACGATGTCCTCCGCGGCGTCGGCGCCGAGCCGCTGGGCGACGTAGCGGTGGATCTCGCCGAAGTAGGTGTCGAAGATCGCGCTGAACCGCTCGGACTCGGCGAGGGAGAGCCGGACGACGTGGGCGTCCTCCGCCGGATGGGCGGCCCAGGACATCGCGGTCACGATGGTCTTCCCGTCATGTGCAATCCTTCGAACGCGAACGGCGGTCCCTCTCTATCGCCCGATCCGCCGATTCGCTTTCACGGTCGCGGAGCCCGCCTACCGCGCCGCCGGAACACGGCGCCGGTGAACGTCCCCGGCCGGTCCGCTCCCGGCGCCCGCCGTGGGCCTCCTTTCCGGACTCCTCTCCGGTGTCCACGTGTCGCGCCCGGCGCGGTGAACCCCGCGGGCCGGGCGCCGGATCCGCGTCGCGGTGCGCGGGGCAGGAGGTCCGCCGGACAGCGGAGCGACGATAGGCCATGAGGAGGACGACGCGCGCCGCGTCGTCGCCTAGCGTTCCCGGCCTCGCCCCGCCGGTCCAGGCGCGGGCCGGAACGCAAGGGAAGATCTCATGCCGTCGCTCTCCAATCCACTCGGCTTCCGCAGATGGGCCGCGGGGGTGTGCCTCATCGTCGCGCCGCTCCTCTACATCGCGGGCGCCGTCGTCGACCCGGCCCTGCGGCAGGGCGGTGACACCACCGGCGTCTACGGCAGGTATCCGGAACAGGTCTCGGTCAGCGCCTCGCTGCTGCACTGGAGCTGGGTGCTGATGATCCCGGGAATCATCGGGATGATCCACCTCATCCGGCACCGGGGAGTCGTCTTCGGCCATCTCGCCGGTGGTCTCGCGCTGCTCGGCGTGGTGAACTTCTCCGGGCTGATGCTCGGGGACTTCTTCTACTCCCGGCTCGAACGCGCCCTGCCGCCCGCCCAGGGCGAGATGCTCGCCGAGCAGGCGTTCGCCGATCCCGGTGCCACCTTCGGGTTCCAGATCCCGGGCTTCCTCGGGCTGCTCGGCCTGTTCCTGCTCGGACTGGCCCTGGCCTACGCCGGCCACGGGCCGTGGTGGGCGCCCTTCGCGATCATCGCGGGCGTCTTCGGAACCCTGGTCTTCCCGATCGGCACGGCCGTGGGCGGCCTGCTCTACCTGGCCGGTTCCGGTGTGATCGGGCTGCGGATGCTGCGGATGACCGACGCGGAGTGGGCCGGGCGGGAAGCGGGTCAGCCGGTCGCCGCCGGGGTGCCCAGCGGGAACCGGGCGACCACCCGGTAACCGCCGCCGGGGACGGGACCGGCGGACAGCTCGCCGCCGTGCAACGCGGCCCGCTCGCGCATCCCGATCAGACCGTGCCCGCCAGGGCGCCGCCCGTCCGAGCGGCGCCCGCCTCCTGTGCCGTCGTCGGTGATCTCCACATCCAGCCCGGTCAGGCCGTGCGCGATGACGACGTCGGCACTGGCGGCGGGGGAGTGCTTCAGCACGTTGGTCAGAGCCTCCTGGATCACCCGGTAGACGGAGAGCGCGAGTCCCGGCGGCAGGGCACGCGGCTCGCCGGTGATCCGGAGGCGGACGTCCAACCCGGCCTCTCTGACCTGCGCGACCAGCTCGTCCAGCCGCTCCAGGCCCGGCTGGGAGACGCCGGGGTCCGGATCGCCGGTCCTGCGGAGCACCCCCAGCATGAGCTGGAGCTCCTCGACCGCCTCGCGGCCGGCCTTCTCGACCCCGAGCAGCATGTCGCGCTCCCGCCTGTGCTCCTCGCCGAGCCGCATCCGCACCCCGCCGGTGTGCAGGGTCATCACGCTCACGTTGTGCGAGACGATGTCGTGGAGCTCCCTGGCGATCCGGGCCCGTTCCTCCGCCACCGCCTGCCGGGCCCGCTCCTCGCGCTCCACTTCAAGGCGGATGGCGCGTTCCGCCAGCCGCAACGTCCGGTCGATCTGGCGACGCAGCAGGATGCCGCTCCCGTACGCCACCCCCATGAAGACGGCGCTGATCATGAATTCGGCGATGTCGTTGCGCTGGAACGTCTGCAGGCCGGCGTACGCCACCAGTACGCACGCCAGCCCCGTGAGCCCGCGACGGCTCCGCAGCTCCGCGGCGCTGGCCACGGTGTGGACCAGGATGAGCGTCGAGTAGAAGTGCCAGGCGGCGTAGTAGCCGTCGCCCGCCACCGCCCGCACGGCCAGGCCGATCGAGATCAGCGCGAGGAGCAGGGCGGTGGGGAACCTGCGCCGGAGCAGCAGCAGCGTCCCGGCGACGACCGCCCCCACCGCCAGCGGCACCGGATCGCTGATCTGGCCGGGCTGGGAGCCCTGGCGGCCGAAGGACTCGACGAGGCCGGTGATCACCACGGCGAGGGAGAGAAGGAGATCCAGCCAGGTCGGCCGCCAGTCGCCGAGCGGTCTCCTCAGCACGACCGGTCCCGCTGTCCGGGGCGCACGACCCCGGCCTCGTAGGCGAACACGACGGCCTGGATCCGGTCGCGCAGGCCGAGCTTGTGCAGCACCCGGGCGACGTGGGTCCTGATGGTCGCGTTGCCCACCTGGAGCCTCCTGGCGATTTCGGGGTTGGACAGCCCCCGGGCGAGCAGACGCAACACCTCCAGCTCACGCGAGGTGAGCGTGGCCAGCTCGGGTGGTGCGACCGGCCTGTGGTGCGCGGTGAACGAGGCGATCACCCGCATGGCGGCCGCCGGGTCGATGAGCGCGTCGCCGGCCGCCGCCACCCGTACCGCCTCGATGAGCTGCTCGGGGGGCGAGGTCTTGAGCAGGAAGCCGTTCACTCCGGCGCGGAGCGAGGCGTGCAGGTTCTCGTCGGTGTCGAAGGTGGTCAGCATGACGATCCTGGGCGGATGCGGGTCCGAGAGCAGTCGCCGGGCGGCGCCCAGGCCGTCCAGCCGGGGCATCGCGATGTCCATCAGCAGCACGTCCGGCCGCAGTCGCCGGGTCACCGAGAGGGCTTCCAGCCCGTCGACGGCCTCCCCGACGACCTCGATGTCCGCGGCGCTCTCCGCGACGAACCGCAGCCCGGTGCGGATCATGGCCTGGTCGTCCGCGATGACCAGCCTGATCCTCGCGAGACCGTCCGTCCTACCAGGCATGCGTAGCAGGTTACCGAGATCGACCGCCTGCGGACCACCCCGGCCGAGGTGCCGTGGCCGACCGGCCGTCCGCCGTGTGGCGGAGCGGGGGTCCGTCGGGTGGCGGGGCCCCCCGCCGCC
>NZ_JBFAOJ010000117.1:0-26766 GCF_040675205.1 Streptosporangium sp. NPDC049644
GGGAGGGGGCCCCCCCCCCCGGCGCCGGAACCGATCCCGCCGCCACCGGCCGCGGCGGCCACGGTGACCGCCGCCACGGAGACCGTGGCCAGCGCCGCGAAGCCGGCCTGCGATAGGTGCGCCCCCCTGCCCGGCCTGGCCCTGCGCGAAGCCCTGGCGGGGATCTTCACCGGGACCGAGAGCTCGTCGTGGAACGAGGGCGGCGTCGCGAGCCGCACCCTCCCGGCTCCCGGCGCGTGGGGCACCGGGGTCCAGATCTCCGCCAGCACCTCCGCGACCGCCTCGCGCAGGTCCCACGGGTCGCCCACACCACCCGCGGCGAGCAGCGCGCCGAGCAGGTCCGCGGCCCCCGGCCGGTCGGCGGGGTCCTTGGCCAGGGCGGCCTCGGCGGCCGGGCGCAGCAGCGCGGGCACCGAGGCCAGTCTCGGCGGCTCGACCATGATGCGCCGGGTCAGCACGTCCGCCTCACCCGTGCCGAAGGGATGGTGGCCGCAGGCCGCGTAGGCCACCAGGCAACCCCACGCGAAGATGTCGGAGGCGGGCAGCGCGAGCCCGCCGGTGAGCCGCTCCGGAGCGACCCAGCCGGGACTGCCCATGACCTGCCCCGCCTGCGTGTGCGCGGCGAGAACGTCGATGTCCCTGGCGATACCGAAGTCGATCACACGCGGACCGGTGTCCGACAGCAGCACGTTGCCCGGTTTCAGATCCCGGTGGACCAGCCCGGCCTCGTGCACCGCGACCAGCGCGGCGGCCACCCCCAGGGCGACCCCGTAGGCCAGGTCGGGGGTGAGCGGGCCGTGCGTGGAGACCACCTGGGAGAGCGCGGGACCCGGAACGTACTCCGACACCAGGTAGGGGCGGTCCTTGTCCGTGCCGTCCTCGATGACCGCGGCGGTACAGAAAGGCACCACTCTCCGGGAGAATCTCACTTCCTCGGCGAAACGGGCGCGGAGCGTGGCATCGTTGAGGTGCATCGGGTGCGGAGTCTTGATCGCCACCACTCCGCCCCGCGGGTGTTCGGCCAGATAGACGATCCCCATGCCGCCCGTTCCGAGGCGGCCGAGCAGAAGGTAACGGCCGATGATGACCGGGTCCCCGACGGTCAGCGGCCGCACACCGGCCGGCAAGCCGCTCATGGGACCTGCTCCCCCACGTGCCATCCTCGTTGCGCCTCTCGTATGCGGGCTATGGCAAGCACACTGTGACGGGCTTCAGGCGCCCTTCGCTGCCGACAGGCCAGAAGGGATATGAGAGGTAAGGCGAATGATCCCCGGGGGTAAGGAATCCGTGGTGCGCAGGATGCCTTTGAGCCTGGACGGGACGGCGTGACCGGCGGGAAAGGCCCGCGCGGCTGAACACCGCCGGACATCGAAAACCCGGACCGCCGCGGGTCCGCCGCCCCCGCGCGCTCAGGCCGCCGCGGAACCGGACTGCGCGGGCGGGGTCCCGAGAGCGGAGGCGTCCCCGGCGGGAAGGCCGGACGCGGAAAGATCCGAGGCCAGGAGATCCTGCGCGGTGATGCCCTGGTCGGGTACGTCCTGGGCGAGCAGGTCCCGCGCGGAGCCCTCGTCGGCGGGCGAGAGGTCCTGCGCGGCGGCAAGGAAGCGGGCGATGTGCGAGTAGACCTTGCGCGCCTCGGGGACGAGGTCGGCGAGGATGGCGAAGACATGCGGCATACGAGGCCACTCCTCGTACATGACCGGCACTCCGGCCGCGCGGGCCCGCTCGACCACCCGCCGGCCCTCGTCGCGCAGGACCTCGGTGGAGCCGGTGACGACCATCAACGGCGGCAGGCCGGTGTAGTCACCGAGGACCGGGGAGAGCAGGGGGTCATGGGGGTCGAGACCGGCCGTCCAGCGGCGGGCGAGCCAGTCGACGCGGCCGGCCGGGATCATCGGATCGAGCATCCGGTTGACCCTGCGGGGCGCACCGGTGAGATCCGTCCACGGCGACAGGCACACCGCGGCGGCCGGCAGCGGCACGCCCTGGTCGCGAAGCGCCAGCAGCGTGGCCAGGGTGAGGTGGCCGCCGGCCGAGTCCCCGCCGAAGACGATGTCGGCGGGGTCGTAACCCTGCTCCAGGAGGCACCGGTAGGCGGCGATCGCGTCCGCGAGCGCCTCGGCCGGCCTGTGGACCGGCCCCTGGCGGTAGTCGACCGCCAGCACCGGCCGCCGGGTCGCGGCCGACAGGCGCCAGGTGATCGACCGGTGGGTGACCGGGGAGCAGACGAAGTAGCCCCCGCCGTGGAAGTAGAGCAGGACCTTGCGCTCGTCGAGTTCCTCGCCCGCGCGAACCCACTCTCCCGGACAGGGCCCGGCCTCGTCGGGTGTCACGCGCACATGGACGGGCAGGCGGAGCGGAACCCGGCCCGCCAGAGCCACGATGCGTGAGGCCGCGACGAAACCGATGTCGGTTCTCAGCAACAGCTGGGAGGCGGGTTTGAAGGTGCCGCGCATGATCGCGTTGAGGGCCGCGGCCTGCCAGCTGAAGGGGTAGGCCGGACTGACGTCCACATTTATCTCATAACGCATGGGGGACCTCCACAAAAGGACATTCCCCTCAGAACATGCTTCTATTGGCGATTGTACATATCGACCAGATTGCAACCATGTATCGCACCGGTATACAGCACACCGGGGACACGACCGAACCCAGGCGACATCCCGTGCAGGCCCGGCATCGGACCGGGCCGCCGCGCGCCTGCACGACCCCGCCGCGCTGGTGCTCGACGAGCCCACGATCGGCCTGGACGTGGTCGGCAAGGTCGCCATGCGCGGCCTCCTGCTCCGCCTCAACGCCGAGCGCGGCACCACCGTCCTGCTCACCACCCACGACCTGGGCGACATCGAGAAGCTCTGCCGCCGCGTCATGCTGATCGACCACGGAAGCCTGGCCTTCGACGGCACCCTCGACGACCTGCGCGCCACCGCCCCCGGGGAGGCCTCCATGGAGGACGTGGTCGCCCGCCTCTACCCCGCCTGATCCCCGGAAAGCTCAGCGGTAGTCATGCTCGCCGGACTCCTCGTACTCCTCCTCGTCCAGGAATCGCGGCGCCCAGCGGGAGGGCATCAGCACCGGCAGGAACAGCAGGACGCCGAGGAGGGCGTAGACACCGGTGGTCAGCAGCAGTCCCATGCCGCGTCCCGCCTGCAGGAGCAGCCGGTGGAAGGTGGGGTCGTCGGGAACCAGGCCCATGGCGCGGCGGACGTCCAGGGCGTAGACCACGGTCCAGGCCAGCAGCACCATCGACGGAACGAAGGTGGCCAGCGGGGAGACACGGCCGGCGACCACCAGGCCGACCAGGAGGCCGATCGCGGCCATCACCCCGAGGGCGATCCAGATCCTCGAGCCGCTCTCCGGGGCAAGGGGCGCCGGCCCCGCCCCCGCCTCCTGCACCGCCCAACCGGCGCCGAAGAGCAGCACCGCCGCCATGACCAACCCGACAAGCACCCCGGAAACGTGCCGCATCCCTACCACCTCGGATTGAAGGATCTGTCAGGATCGCGGCAACCATAGCGACAAAAATCTTAAAACGGCAGACACCTCAGCGGCATGAGAACATATGGGGCACCATGCGCGCCCACCTCCCGCTACGCCTCGTGCGCGCGGCCGCCTTCTCGGCCGTCTGCGTGACGCTCGCCGCCCTCGGCCACGTGGTCGCGGGCGGTTCCGGCCCGGAGCCGTGGGCGGTGGCGGGCGGCGGAGCCGCGGTCATGGCGGTGAGCGTGCTGCTCGCCGGGCGCGAGCGGTCCACCGCGGCGATCAGCACCGTGCTGTCCGTCCTGCAACTGTCCTTGCACGAGTTGTTCCTCCTCGGTGACGCCACCGGGATTCCAGTGGCCCCGCACCCGCACGTCAGGGGGCTGGGCGAGAGTCTCGGCATGCTCATCGCGCACCTCACCGCGACGCTGGTCACCGGATGGTGGCTGGCCCGCGGCGAGACCGCCCTGTGGGCGCTGCTCCGCTCGGCCCGGCACCGCCTCGGCGCGATGTTCCGGCTGCTGCGGCTCCCGGCCGTGGCCGCGGCCCCGCCGCGTTCCGCCCGCACCCCGGTCACGCCCGTCCTCGCGCGTGCCGTTCTCCGTCACTCCGTCAGCTGGCGCGGTCCTCCACTCCCCGCAGCCTGACCCGCCCCCCGAAATCCTGAAATCCCGAAGTGGAGAACCCCCATGCCGTTTTCCCATGCCCGCCGTCTGGCCACCGTCACCGCCGGTGTCGCCGCTCTCACCCTCGGTCTCGCCCTGCCCGTTCTCGCGCACGTCACCATCAATCCCAGCAGCGCCCAGCAGGGCGGCTTCACCAAGGTCGCCTTCCGGGTCCCGAACGAGCGTGACGACGCCTCCACGAACAAGCTGGAGGTGACCTTCCCCGTCGACCACCCGCTGGCGTTCGTCTCGGTCAAGCCGGTACCCGGCTGGAAGGTCGAGGTGATCGAGGGCAAGCTGCCCAAGCCGGTCACCACCGAGTACGGCGAGCTCACCGAGGCGGTCACGAAGGTCGTCTGGTCGGGCGGAAAGATCGAACCCGGTCAGTTCCAGGAGTTCGAGGTGTCCATGGGCAAGCTGCCCACCGACACCGACCGGCTCGTCTTCCCCACCACCCAGACCTACACCGGTGGCGAGGTCGTCAAGTGGGCGGACGAGCCCAAGGCCGACGGTTCCGAGGCCGAGCGTCCGGCCCCGGTGCTGAAGCTCACCCCCGCCTCCGCCGAGGGGGACGGTCACGGCGCCGCCGCCTCCACGGCGCCGTCGGCCGCGGCCGCGCCGGCCACACCGTCGGTGGCCCCCGCCGCCTCCGCGTCCGAGAGCTCGGACGGGACCGCCCGCCTGCTCGGCGGGGCCGGCCTGGTGCTCGGGCTCGTCGGGACCGTGGTCGGCGCCCTCGGCCTGCGCCGTGGCGGCCGCGCCTCCTGATTCCACGGGACGGCCCCGGAAAGGTCCTTTCCGGGGCCGTCCCGCGTTCATGCGCCAGAGCAGGCCCGGCCCCGCCGGAGCCGGAGTTCAGGCGGTGATGTCCTTGCCGGTGAAGCGGGCCCAGGCGATGGAGCAGAAGACGGCCGCGTAGGCGGCGAAGACCAGCAGGCCCTGCCCCATGTCACCGGTGGCCACCGGGTCCCGCAGCACGCCGTCGAAGCCGCTCCACCACTCGGTGAGCAGGTACGGCTGGAGCACGGACAGCTGCGGAACGGCTCGCAGGACCTGGGCCACGATGACGATGACCATGGTCGAGGCGATGGCGCCGACGGACACCTCGGTCAGGGTCGACAAGGCCAGCGCGACGGCGGCCAGGGCCGCCATGCCGGCGGTGACGTACAGCACGACGACACCGATCCGCAGCACCCCGTCGAGGAAGGGGATCGTCCCTCCCGACAGCAACGTGATCGGGCCCGCCGGGAACAGCAGCAGGCCGACCAGGAGCGCGGACAGCGCCACCGCGGTGACGGCGGCCAGGCAGAAGACGACCACGCACGCGTACTTGACCGCCAGCAGGCGGGTCCGGCCCGCCGGGGCCGCGAGCAGGTAGCGCAACGTGCCGATGCCCGCCTCCCCCGCGATCGAGTCCCCGGCGACGACCGCGACGCAGACCGGCAGCATCAACTGCACCAGCAGCGAGAGCGCGGCGAAGGTGAGGAACAACCCGTTCCCGGTGATCCGCTCGAAGATCACCGGAGCGCCGGCCCCGTCCCCGCCGGCCCCGGCGAACATCCGCAGCGCGATGCCGATCAGCACCGGGATCACGCTGAGCACCCCGAGCATGGCGAGGTTTCTGGGCCGCCGGAACGTCAGGCCGATCTCCGAGCCGAGCAGCCGCAGCCACGCCCTGGTGGCGCTCACCGCCCGCGGCGGGGGAATCGGGCGCCCGGCCGTGGCCTGACCCGCCGACAGGGCCGGGTCATGGCCGGGGACGGCGCGTGCGACGTTCCCGGTGGACACGGCTTCCCTTCCGCTAACCGTCGACATCGAATCCCTCCCCGGTCAGGCCCACGAACACGTCCTCAAGAGTGGGCCGCTGGACGGCCAGGCCGCGGACGGCGACGCCCCCGGTGACCAGGGCGGCGCACACCCGCTCCGGCAGGCCCGCTCCCAGCGCCGCGCTGACGTCGCCGTCACCGAGACGGATCTCCGGCAGGCCGAGCCCGGCGAGCACCGCCGCCGCCTCCTCGACGTCGGGGGTCTCCACCCGGATCCTGACCGTCTCCGATGCCCGCAGGTCGGCGATGGGCCCCTGCGCGACCAGCCGTCCGGCCCGCATGACCGCGACGTGGGAGCACATCTGCTCCACCTCGGCCAGCAGGTGGGAGGAGACGAAGACGGTGGTCCCCTCTGCGGCGATCTCCTTGACCAGGCCGCGCACCTCGCGGGTGCCCTGCGGGTCCAGCCCGTTGGTCGGCTCGTCGAGGATCAGCAGTTCCCTGGGGCCGAGCAGGGTGGCGGCGATGGCCAGCCGCTGGCGCATGCCCAGCGAGTAGGCCCGGTAGCGCTTGCCCGCCGCGGCGGCCAGGCCCACCCGTTCCAGCGCGAGCCCGATCCTGGCCGAGACGGTGCGCGGGTCGGCCGACGGGTCGGCGGCGTCGTAGCGGCGCAGGTTCGCCTCGCCCGACAGGTAGGGGTAGAAGGCCGGCCCCTCGACCAGCGCCCCCACCCTCGACAGCACGCCGCCCACCCCGCCGGGCATCGGCGCGCCGAGCAGCCGCCACTCGCCCGCCGTCGGCGCCACCAGGCCGAGCAGCATGCGGATGGTGGTGGTCTTGCCCGAGCCGTTGGGACCCAGGAAGCCGAACACCGATCCGCTGGGCACGGCGAGGTCGAGGGCGTCCACGGCCACCTGCCCGCTCCCGAACCGCTTGGTCAGCCCGCTGGTGACGATGGAGAGCTCCGCGCCGGGCGCCTCTCTCCGGGCACCGCCCCCCGGATCCCCGACGCGGGATCCGGGGACGTCCACCGCGAGCCCGGCGTCTGTCGGCGTCCGGCTCATTTCCGACCGGCCGCCTCGGACAGTTTCTCCGGGGTGACGGCGCCGACCAGCAGGCGGCCGTCGTCGGTCAGCAGCGCGGAGACCAGCTTGGTCTGGATGACCTTGCCACTGCCCCAGGTCCCGCTGATCGGCTTGGCCGACTTCAACAGGGCGTCGCCGATCGCGCCGATGCCCGCCCCCGAGGGGCCCTCGCCCTGGCCAGATCCCTGGCCGGTGAGTTCCTGCTCGGAGACGGGGATCACCGCGACCGTGGTCCAGCCCTCGCCGACGGTGCCGACCTCACCCCTGAGCTTCTCCGCGTTCTCGAAGCCCTCGCCCGGCTCCGGCCGCCGCTCCTTGAGGAGCTCGGCGAGCGACGTCTCCTCGACCTTGGCGCCCGCGGGCGGGGTGAAGGCGAAGTTCTCCGCGGCGGGCGGGGAGAAGGTGACCGAGGTGAAGCCGACCTCGAAGGCGGGCTCGGCCGCGCTCCTGGCGTAGACCTGGACCCGCAGCGGGACCAGGGTCTCCCCGTCCAGCGCCAGTTTGACCTCCTTGACCAGGGACGAGGGGTCCTTGGGGGCGAACGCGAGCTGGTAGGCCGCGCGGTCGGCGACCTTCTCGGTGTTGCTCACGCTGACCACCGTGTCGGCACCGACCCGCCGCAGCAACTGCTGGGCGAGCTGCTGCGGCGTGGTCGCCGTGGGCAGCGCCTCATGGGCGCGGGCCGCCTCCTCGCCCTGCTCCCCGCTCCCGGCCTTGACCCGGGTGGCCTTGTTCTCGTCGCTCTGCCACAGCCAGACCTGGTCGCCGTTGGTGATCAGGTCGGTCTCGCTCATCCGGCCGGGAAGGGCGAAGCGGACCTTGTCCGCCCCTCCGTACCAGACCTTGAGCTCGTGCGAACCCGAGAGCAGGGCGACGGGCGAGGATCCGCCCATGCCCGGCACCTCCGGCAGTCCCGGCAGCCCGAGTGAGGCGGTCTGCATGACGGTGCCCGACATGGGTTTCAACCCGGCCCGGCCTGCCTGGGCCGCGCTCGCGAGCAGTTGCTCGGCGGTACGCTCGGGCAGGACGGGGTCCCCCTGGACGGCGGCGATGACCGGACCGGCTCCGATGGCTCCGGCGATCAGCGCGACCGTGGCGGCCGGCACGGCCCACCTCACCGCACGTCCACGTCTCGCTCGTTCTGACATCTCATTCCTCCACGCTATGCCGTCGGTGCCTGTGAACAGCAGCCTGCGGGACGGCTCCTGTGCCGAGGCTGAGACAGACTGAGAGGGCTCACAGGATTCTCAGCCACCTCTCAGGCCGGGTGGTCGAGGATGGGAGCGTCCAAGGTGGGAGAAGGGGTGGATCATGCGGGTTCTCGTCGTGGAGGACGAGCGGCGGATGGCCGCGGCCCTGCGGCGGGGGTTGCAGGCCGAGGGGTTCGTGGTCGACCTCGCGCACGACGGGGAGGACGGCCTCCACCAGGCCAGGCACGGCGAGTACGACGTGGTGGTGCTGGACATCATGTTGCCCAGGATCTCCGGCTACAACGTCTGCAAGCAGCTGCGGGCGGAGGAGAACTGGGTGCCGATCCTGATGCTGTCGGCCAAGGACGGCGAGTACGACATGGCCGACGGGCTCGACCTCGGCGCCGACGACTACCTGACCAAGCCGTTCTCGTACGTGGTGCTGGTGGCCAGGCTGAGGGCGCTGCTGCGGCGCGGCGCGCACCGGCGCCCGTCCGTGCTGAGGGCCGGGGACCTGGCACTGGATCCGGCGCGGCGGCGCGTCACCAGGGGCGAGACACCGGTGGAGCTGACGCCCAGGGAGTTCGCGCTGCTGGAGTTCCTGATCCGCCACCACGACGAGGTGGTCTCCAAGACGGAGATCCTGGAGCACGTCTGGGACACCTTCGACACCGACCCCAATGTGGTCGAGGTCTACGTCGGCTACCTGCGGCGCAAGATCGACGTGCCGTTCTCCAGGAACGCGCTGCAGACGGTGCGGGGAGCGGGATACCGGCTGGCCGGCGATGGCGGCTGACATGGCGGCTGGCATGGCGGCTGATCCCGCGCCCCGGCCCCGCCCGGCTCCCCCGGCCGAACCGCCCCCGGCGACCGGCGCGCCCCCGGGGGGAAGGGGTCGCGCGGTCGGCCTGTGGCGGCGCCGGAGCCTGCGCTTCCGGCTGACCGCGGTCGCCTCGGCCGTGCTGGCGGTGGCACTCGTGGTCTCGGCGTACGTGATGATCGGCGTGCTCCGCAACGCGCTGCTGAGCACCATCGACGACTCGATCTACCAGCGGGCCAGGGAGGCCGTCTCGCTGGCCGACGCCGAGCGGCTGCCCAACGAGATGACCTCGCCGGACGGCACGCTCCTGCAGGTGGTCGACGGTACCGGACGGATCACCCACACCACCGCCGGCACCGACAGGCTGGTGCCGCTGCTGAACGCCGCCGGCCGGGCCGAGGCGATCGGCGCGGCCGAGGCGCGCTTCCTGGACGGGAAGCCGTACGGCATCCCGCACGTGCTACGAGTCCGGGTGCTCAGCGCCGACCGGGGAAGGACGGTGATCGCGGCGCGCCCCTTCAGCGAGGTGCAGACCAGCATCTCCACGGCCGGGCACGTGCTGCTCGTCGGCACGCCGCTGCTGCTGGTCCTGCTCGCCGGGGTCAGCTGGGTGATCATCGGCGGGACCCTGCGGCCGATCGCGGCACTGCGCCGGGGCGCGGAGGAGATCACCGACACCGCCCGCTCCCATCGCCTGCCGGTGCCCGAGGCGCGCGACGAGGTGCACAGCCTGGCCACGACGCTGAACGCGATGCTGGCCCGGCTGGAGAAGGCGGACATCCGGCAGCGGGCCCTGGTCTCCGACGCGGCGCACGAGCTGCGCAGCCCGCTGGCGAGCATCCGGCTCCAGCTGGAGGTGGCACTCGGCCATCCCGAAGGGCAGGACTGGCAGGAGACGGCCGAGGGCGTGCTGGAGGACACCATGCGCCTGTCCCGGCTGGCCGAGGACCTGCTCGCGCTGGCCCGCCTGGACGAGCGCGGCGGCACACCGGCGCGCAGCGAGCCGGTGGAGCTGGACCAGCTGGTCCAGCAGACCGTCGAGCGGTACGGCCAGGCCGTCACCGTGCGGATCGGCGACGGCCCGATGGTGACGACGGGGGACGCGCTGGATCTGGGACGGGTGCTGGTCAACCTGGTCGACAACGCGCTGCGGCACACCCGCACCGTTGTGCTGGTCGAGTTGCGGGACGAGGGAGCCGACGCCGTACTGACCGTCACCGACGACGGGCCCGGCATTCCCGAGCTCGACCGGGAGCGGGTGTTCGACCGGTTCACCCGGCTGGACAGCGCGCGCAGCCGCGACGAGGGCGGGGCCGGTCTCGGCCTGGCGATCGTGCGCGAGACGGTGCACGCCCACGGCGGCGCGGTCCGTCTGGAGGACGCCTCACCTGGCCTGCGGGCGGTCGTACGACTTCCGCTATCTTGACCAAGGATTGTCGATCGCCTCCTTGGTCGGGTGAACGATCAGCACCTAACGTCACATTCATGACTTCCGGTGACGACAGCGGGCGAGAGGCGATCCTGCGGGTCGCGACCAGCCTGTTCGCCGCCCTCGGATACGACAGCACGGCCACCAGCCAGATCGCCGAGGCCGCCGGGCTGAGTGTCGAGGCCCTCACCGAGAAGTTCGGTGGCAAGCGGGAGCTCTATCTGGAGATCATGGAGCGCGCGTACCGGGCCGAGCGGGCGTCGCTGGAGGAGGTGCTGACCGGCGCCTCCACCGCGACCCCCGAGCAGACGGCACTGCTGATCCACCGGATCGTCGACCACTACCTCGACTTCTGCCTGGCCCATCCGGAATTCCCCTCGCTGTGGATGCACAGGGCGCTGTCGGACGCCAGCGACCTCACCGAGCTGGAACGGAGGTACATCCGGCCACAGGTCTCCTATGTCCACAGTGTGATCACCCCCACCGTCGAGGCGAAGCACCTCGGCCCCGACGTCGACCTGGAGTACGTCTTCTGGTCGATGGTCTGGTCCGTGCACGGCTTCTGCCAGGGCGGGGTGCTCGACGAGAACGGCGACCGTCGGGGACCCGAGGATCCCGCGGTGCTGCGGCGGTTCCGCACCCACCTGCACCGGATGATCCACCGTGCCGCCGCCCTGCCCGGCTCACCTTCCTGACGCCTTCCGGCGCGCCCGCGGGGCGAGAGCCCGGCGCCACGATCCGTATGATCCTGGGGTATTCCCCTGCGGCCTCTGCGGGCCGCGTCCCTTCCGGCACGCGAGCCGTGCGAGCCGTCCCCCGAGGAGACCGATGAGCCTGCCTGACAAGGGCCGCAGCACCGAGGAACTGCTCGCCGAGATCACCCGCCTCAGGCGGGACGACCTGCCGGTGCGCGGCGGCAAGGTGACCGCGTACGTCTACGACACCGGGCGCCCCGAGGTGCACGAGGCCGCCGCCAGGGCCTACTTCGAGATGCTCGAGGTCAACACCCTCGACCCGACGGCGTTCCCCAGTGTCGTGGAGATGGAGAAGCAGGTCGTCGGCGCGGTCGCCGAGCTGCTCGGCGGGGGTTGGGGTATCTTCACCAGCGGCGGCACCGAATCGATCATGCTGGCGGTGAAGGCGGCCCGGGACTCCGGGAAGACCGCGGGCCGCCCCCGGATGGCGGTCCCGGTGACCGCGCACCCGGCCTTCCACAAGGCCGCGCACTACCTGGGGGTCGTGGTGGACGCGGTGCCGGTGGACCCGGTGACCTTCCGGGCCTCCCCCGCGGCCGTCGAGGCCGCGATCGGCGAGGACACCGTCCTGGTGGTCGCCTCGGCTCCGTCCTACCCCCAGGGCGTGATCGACCCGATCTCCGAGATAGCCGCGATCGCCGCCGCGCGCGGCGTGCCGTGTCACGTGGACGCCTGCGTGGGCGGGTGGCTGCTGCCGTGGCTGCGCGAGGCCGGGGCGAACGTTCCGCCCTTCGACCTGTCGGTTCCCGGGGTCACCTCGCTCTCGTGCGACCTGCACAAGTTCGGCTACTCCCCCAAGGGCGCGTCGGTCGTGCTGTTCGCCGACCCGGCGCTGCGGCGCCGGGCGTACTTCGCCTCGGCGTCGTGGCCCGGCTATACGGTGATCAACGCCACGGTGCAGAGCTCGAAGTCCGCCGGCCCGCTGGGCGGCGCGTGGGCCACCTTCCAGGCCCTGGGCAGGGAGGGCTACCTGGAACTCGGCCGCACCACCCTGGCGGCGGCCCGCACGCTCCGCGAGGGCATCGCGAAGATCCCGGGGCTGCGGGTGCTCGGCGACCCCGAGTCCGCGCTGGTCGCCTTCGGCTCGGACGAGGTGGACGTGTTCGTGCTGTCCGACGAGGCCAGGAAGCGGGGGTGGTTCCTGCAACCGCAGCTGTCGTACGCGGGTATCCCGGCCAACATCCACATCACGGTGACCGGGGTGACCCTGCGGGGTGTCGAGGCGATGCTGGAGGTGATCGCGGAGGCGACGGAGGCGGCCCGCGGGCGCGGCCCCGCGCGGTTGCCCGAGGGGCTGGTGGAACTGATCGCGGAACTGGACCTGGACGCGCTGGACGACGAGACCTTCGGCGAGCTGGCGGCCTCGGTCGGGGTGGATCTGGGCGGCTCCGGCCAGCCGGAGATGGCCGTGGTCAACGCTGTCCTGGACGCCCTCCCCGCCGACCGCCGGGAGGCGGTCCTGATCCGCTTCCTGTCCGTCATCTACTCCTGACGCGCCGGCGTCATCGCCGGAGCCCGGCGACGGTGGCCAGGGCCGCGCGGGCGGATGCGGCGTCGTGGACCCGGAACACCCGGGCGCCCTGCCAGGCGGAGACCGCCAGCGTGGCCATGGTCCCCGCGTGGCGCTCGTCCACCGGGAGCCCGCCGAGGGTCTCACCGACGAAGTCCTTGTTGGAGACCGCGACGAGCACCGGCCAGCCGGTGGCGACCATCTCGTCCAGGCGGCGGCTGATCTCCAGGGAGTGCCAGGTGTTCTTGCCGAAGTCGTGCGCCGGGTCGATGAGGATCGACTCCCTGGAAACTCCCGCGGCGACGGCGCGTTCGGCGAGGTCGACGGTGTAGCCGATGACGTCGGCGACCACGTCGGCGTAGGCGACGCGGTGCGGGCGGGTGCGGGGGGCGACCCGTCCCGCGTGCGCGCAGACCAGGCCGATGCCGTGCTTGGCCGCGACGGAGGCCAGGTTGGGGTCGACCCCGCCCCAGGTGTCGTTGAGCAGGTCGGCGCCCGCCTCCGCGACGACCTCGCCGACCTCCGCACGCCAGGTGTCGACGCTGATGACCAGCCTGGGGTGGCGCCGCCTGACCTCGGCGACCAGGTCGGCCACCCTGCGGATCTCCTCCGCGGGGTCGACCTCGTCACCGGGACCCGCCTTGACACCGCCGATGTCGACGATGTCCGCGCCGCCGGCGACGGCACCGTCCACCGCCTCCAGGGCCGCCGCGAAACCGTAGGTCCTTCCCCGGTCGAAGAAGGAGTCGGGGGTGCGGTTGACCACCGCCATGATCGCGAACTCACCGGGCCGGAACTCACGGCCTCGCAGGTGCAGAGTAGTCATCGAGACCGAGCCTATAGCCCGGTGTCGGAGAGGACGGCGCTCCCACCTGCGCCGCCTCTGGGGGAAACTTGGAAAACTGACGAGCCTCGGGGCTCCTACGCGGCCGACCCACTTTCGGCCACGGACAGGAACTCCTGGGCGATGGCGGGCAGCCGCCGTCGCGCGTGAACGATGGCGATCACCCGGCGGACCGAGGGATCGAGGGTGCGGACCACGAGTCCGGCGCGGGCGGCCTGTTCGGCCATCCCCCGGTACCAGAGCATCGAGGCCGTACCCGAACGGACGGTGTTCAGCCAGTTGCCGCGCTCGTCGAGCTGCGTCGCCGCCACGGGGGCCACACCGTGCTTGGCGAAGAGCGCGTCGAACTCCCTGCGCCGGGAGCTGCCGGGGACCGGCAGCACCAGACGCATGCCGTTGAGTCTCCTCACCGGCACCGGGTCGGGCAGGTCCACGCCGGGCGGGGAGATCAGCACGATCTCCTGGCGCTCCAGCGGGTGGCTGACCAGATCGGTGGGGACGGGCAGGTCCGTCAGGCCGAGGTCGGCCCGCTGGTCCCTGATGGCGCTCACCACGCCGTCCCGTCCGTCACAGCGGACAATCTGAATGCGTACCCCGGGATGTTCCGCGGTGTACGCGGGGAGAAGGCGTCCGGCCAGCCCCGGTTCGAGGCTGGGTATCGAGGCGATGCGGAGCTCCGCCTCGGAGGTGTGGCCGTGCGTGGACAGTGCCTCGATCTCGCGAACGGCATCGAGTGCCTCCCTGGCCAGCTTGACCACCCGGCGCCCCTGTGCCGTGACGACCACGCCACGTCCGGAACGCGCGAACAACGTCATACCGAGCTCTCGTTCCAGATCCCTGATCGCACGGGAGAGCGCGGGCTGTGCGATGTACAGCGATCTGGCCGCGTCGGTCATGGTGCGATGCTCCGCCGTCGCGACCACATAGCGGAGCTGCTGCAGATTCATGCCTCGAAGCTAGGTCACGAGCCCCGGATCGGTCCGGCACATCGCGGAGATCACCTCGGCTGATTTCGGAATGTAATCGAACGCAGCGACATCCGTGACGGATGATAAATCAGTATGCTTACGCCCCAAATTCGGCAAAGGTCCCGGCCTGTAGCGCACATCGGGGCTCGGGTTCGCGGGGAGACAGCTTGGCGGCCGGCGGGCGGCCCCTTCCGACGCGGGGATGGACGGCCCGCGAGGGCGGCCCAGGGCCGTCCTCGGCCTTCACCGCACCGGCCCGGTGAGCCCCGCCCCGACCGCCCGGCACCCCCGTGACCACGGCTTTCCGGCGAGCGACGACCGGCGTCCGCGCCGGCGGGGAGAAGCGCGTGATATCCGGCCGGCACCGACCCCGTACTGGCGTCATAGGTTAAGGGACCATTTACCGTAGATTGGTCATCTGTCTGTCGTGTCCAGGTATGGGGACTAGAATCCTGGCAAATTCCGTTCAATCGGGGAGCCTTGGCTGTTTTGCCAGGTGGACCGGGGCAAAACGTAGTAGGAAGCGGTGTGACGATGCACCTTGGGCAAGACTCGGGGGATCTCGCCGGCGAAAGCGGGAAACGGCGCCCCCGGCGCCGCGGCGGGAGCCGCGGCGGGGGTCCCGGTGCGGGCTCCACTGGGGGCTCCGCTGCGAGCCACGGCGGCGCGCAGGGTCCGGCCGAAACGCAGCCTCCCCCTCCCACGCCCCAGGTCCACAACGTGTCCGACGGTCCCCAGGACGCTCCCGATGGGCGGGGGACGCTCCCCCCACAGGCTCAGCCCGGCACTCAGCCCGGCACGCGGGGCCTCTCCGACGGGCAGGGGACGCCCCTCCCGCACGCCGGGGCCGCCCCGGGACCCGCCGGACCGTCCCGCCCGGCCGGGGGACGGCCCCGCTTCGCCAGGCCGCTGACGGTCGGCGCACTGATCGGCTGGACCGCGCTGTCGGTGATCCTCCCGGGCGCGGCGCACCTGCGGTCGGGACGCCGCCGCGTCGGATACATTCTGCTAACGATCTTCGGTGCGCTGCTGCTCGCCGCTCTGGTCGGCGGGCTCGTCATCAGCAGCGACGGGAACACGGGCTTCGTCGCCCGGGACAGCACGCTGATGACCGGGGCGGCCCTGGCCATCGCCGGCGCGCTCGCCTGGTTCCTGCTGGTGCTCTTCTCCTACATCTCCCTGGGGCCGGAAAGGCTCAGTGGCCGGGGACAGATCGTGTCGGGCATCGCGGTGGGCGTGCTGTGCGTGTCGGTGATGGCGCCGTTCGCGCTGACCGCGAGCACCGTGCTGACCCTCAAGGAGGCCGCCAACACCATCTTCGAGAGCAGCGCGGGCAATCCCACCGCCGCCCCCGTCAAGCACGAGGATCCGTGGGGCGGGCGCGACCGGGTGAACTTCCTGCTCATCGGCGGCGACGGGGCCGGGAACCGGGAAGGCGTGCGGACCGACAGCATGAACGTGGCCAGCGTGCACGTCGCGACCGGCAACACCGCCATGTTCAGCCTTCCCCGTAACCTCCAGCACGTCCGCTTCACGCCGGGCACCGCGCTCGCCAAGCAGTTCCCCAACGGCTTCATGCGCGAGTTGCCGAACGGCGGCCTGCTCAACGAGGTCTGGCAGTACGCCGAGGACCACCCCGAGCTCGTGCCCGGCAAGAAGACGGGGCAGCGTGGCCCCGCGGCGCTCATGGACGCCATCGGCTACACGCTCAACCTGAAGATCGACTACTACGCCCTGGTGAACATGTACGGCTTCGCCCACCTGGTCGACGCCATCGGCGGCCTGAAGATCAAGGTGGAGCGCGATGTCCCATGGGGCGGCCTCTACGGCACCGCCGGGACCATCAAGGCCGGATACCAGAAGCTCTCCGGCGAGGAGGCGCTCTGGTACGGGCGTTCCCGCGTCGGCAGTGACGACTTCTCCCGGATGGCCCGCCAGCGCTGCGTCATCGGCGCCTTCGCCCAGCAGGCCACCCCCTCGGTGGTGCTCACCAACTTCGCCAAGATCGCAAGTGTGGCCAAGAAGTCCGCCAAGACCGACATTCCCCGCGAGTTGCTTGAGCACATCACCGAACTGGGGCTGAAGGTCAAGGACGCCAGGATCGTCAGCCTCCAGTTCGTGCCGCCGGAGTTCTACACCGGCTCACCGGACTGGCAGAAGATCCGTGCCGCGACCGCCAGGACACTGCGCCAGTCGGTGCGGCCCGCCCGCCGCCCCCAGGCCGCGGGGGTGACCGCCTCCCCCGGCGCGAGCGGCGCGACGCCCGCCGCCACGCCCAAGCCCTCCAGGAGCACGACGGTCCAGCCGAGCCAGACCCCCACCCAGAACGGCAAGTCCGCCCAGTCGCTGGACGAGGCCTGCGGGTTCTGACCGGTCCGGCGACCACCCCGCGCGCGCGGCCGGCCCGTCCTCCTCGGAGAGGAGGACGGGCCGCGCTTCTTCCTCGAACCCGTGCCCTTCCGGGGCCGCCGCGTCCCCGGCTCAACCGGCCCCGACGGTCCTGGCGGTCCTGGGCAGCAGGGCGAAGGCGCCGAGATAGACCAGGCCCGCCACGATCAGCAGTGCCTGGTAGCCGATGACCAGCGCCAGATACTCCAGGCAGCCGCCGACCATCGCGCCCAGCAGGTTGGCGCCGAAGGACACGGTGGCGTCGGCGGAGTCGGCGAAGCGCTTGGCGAAGACCACGTTGGCCGCGAAGATCGGCAGGAACGCCACGACCACGGCGACCACCGCGCGCAGCGGCAGCGGCAGGCCCAGCAGCCAGGAGTTGGGCACCAGCCAGGCCAGGACCAGCCCGGCGAGCAGCACACCGTACATCACGGGCAGCGACGGCACCCTGAAGCGGCGGGTCACCTCCACCGCGGCGAGTACGGCGATCAGCACCCCGCCGAACACGATCGCGTTCACCACCCAGGTGGTGCCGAACAGCAGCGCGAACCCGGTGACGCTCTTGGTCTCCAGCAGCAGGAACGCCACGCCGAGCAGGAAGAGGTCGGCGTACGGGCGCATCCGGCGGTACGGACCGGCGACGGCGCGGACCGCGAACAGGCTGACGAGGAGGATCAGCCCGAGGGTGATGATGTAGATCTGCGGGATCGTCCGGTCCTTCAGGTAGAGGAAGGGCCGGTCGTCACCGCTCGGTGGCGGGGTGTCGGCGGTCGCCCCCGCCCACTCGGTGCCGCACGCCTGCGCCTCGGTGGTGAGGCCCGCGGTGATCACCGCCTGCTGCCCGGTCTCGCTGACGATGTCGACGCAGGGCTTGTGGCCGAAGGCGGCCTGCATGGTCGCGCCGAGGCGGTCGACCAGCCAGGTCTCGCGGTAGTAGTTGTACATCGAGAAGGCGCCGCCCGGCTTGAGGTGGTCCCTGGCCGCCTCCATCGCCTGCTGGGTGAACAGGTAGCTCTCCAGCCGCAGCGAACTCGCCCCGGAGACCAGGGTGAGCGAGTCGGGCAGCGCGAAGAGGATCAGGTCGTACTTGCCGGACGTCCTCTCCAGGAAGGCGCGGCCGTCGGTGACGTGGGTGGTGACCCGGGGGTCGTCGTAGGGCCTGTCCGGGTGGTAGGAGCGGCCGAGTTCGAGCAGCTTGGGGTCGATCTCCACCGCGTCCACGTGCTTGGCGCCCTTGGACAGCGCGATCGACACGTCGGTGCCGCTGCCCGCCCCCACGATCAGCACGTCGTCCAGCCTGCCGGAGGCGGCCCGCTCGTACGGCAGGGCGTACTGGCGCTCCCACTCCAGACGGCTTCTCGCCGGGGTGGCCTGCTGGTGCGGGATGCCGTTGACGTCGATGTTCATCAGCGGCACGTCGTTCCAGTAGCCGCGCACGTAGGTCACCTTGTAGTAGGGCGACCACAGCGCTCCCGCCGTCAGCGTCTCCGTCGCGAGGGCACCGACGATGACCAGTGACGGGACCAGCAGCGCCACCCGGGCCCAGACCCTGCGGGGCCGGAGCAGCACCGCGTAGGCGATCGCGGTGATCGTCCCCCACACCACCGGGGGCGCGCTGAGGAACGACAGCGCGGTGAACAGCCCGATGCCGCTGAGGCTGCCGATCAGGTCGTAGCGGTAGGCCTCCAGCCGTTCGAGTTCGGGGAAACACCGTCCGACCAGTTCGGCCGGGCCCATCAGCACGATCGCCGCCGCGGCGAAGATCACGGGCAGGATCAGCCAGGGCGGCGGGCCGCTGGCGCTCAGGCTCGTCCAGTACAGGACGCCCTCGGTCTGGCGGTCCACGGTCACCGGGAAGAGCAGCACGACCAGGACCAGGACCGCCAGCACGATCGGCGAGTAGTAGGGCTGCCGGGTGCTGCGCCCCACCCGCAGGAAGCCGAGCCCGATACCGAGGAAGGACCCCAGCAGGACGAAGTTGGTGAAGTAACTCAGATGAACGATGTTCGACCCGGTCCACCGGATCAGGGCCAGTTCCAGGAAGAGCATGAAACCACTGGCCACGATCAGTCTGGGACGGGTACCCAGCCAGTGCGTGTGCCGGACATCGGAATGGGAGGTTGGCGTCGTCTCCGCCGCTGCGGTCATGCCGTCCAACGCTAGTGACCGGCACCCGCTCAGGGAAGGAAATCCACGCTCACCGTTTGCACCGGTTAAGTGGTTTGGAGCCTGATAGAAGGTGATTTCAACGGCTGGACGCGCTCCAGGTGGATGCAGGAATGTGGTGGGATCCGATCCCCCGACTCCCGGTGGTGCACATGCGAGTCCTGCTCCAGCTCCGCCCCTCCCCCGACGTCGTCGCGGCCGTCGCCGACCCCTCGGTGAGCACGGCGGCGGCCGACGTCGCCGACCCACTGCCGGGGGTCGTCGTGGACCCCTCCTTCTCGCCCGTCGTCGTACCCCGCCCGGTGCCCGGCGCCGGAGGCGACCCTCTCTCGCTCAACCAGCCGCTGACGTTCTCCTTCGCCGCCGACGAGGCCTCCGTCCTGGTCCGCGGGGAGATCTCCGACGACGAGCTGTCCACCCGGATCACCCTGCTGCCCACGCTCCGCCCCGACGTCGTGGGGGTCTTCGCCGACCCGACGATCGAGCGGGGCCTCACCTGCGGCGGCACGCCCCCGGTGGGCGACTGGCGTGACGTGGAGCGACTGCTCCACGTCACCGAGCTGGCCGGTGACGGCCTCGACGGCTCGGGCGTCGCGCTCGCGGTGCTCGACACCGGAATCAACTCCGCACACGTCGCCCGGTACCTCGGCCGCGACGTCACCGTCGACGGGCGGCGCAGCTGGAAACCGTCGGGGGTGCAGGGCAGGGCGGGCGAGTTCCCTGTCGACCACGGCACGATGTGCGCCTTCGACGCGCTCATCGCCGCCCCGAGGGCGTCACTGATCGACGTGCCCGTGCTGCTCTCCCGGCGCCCCGGTGGCTCGGCCCTGGACGGCCTGCTGTCGGACGCGGTGGCGGCCTTCGCCCACCTGCGCACCGTCCTGGAGGCCCAGCCCGCCGCTTCGCGGTCCCTGGTCGTCAGCAACAGCTGGGGCTCCTTCTCTCCCAGCTGGGACTTCCCCGTCGGCCACCCCGGCAACTACTCCGACAACCCGGCCCACCCGTTCAACCTGATCGTCTCCAGCCTGGAGCGGGCGGGCGCCGACGTGCTGTTCGCTGCGGGGAACTGCGGGCGCGACTGCCCCGACGGCCGGTGCGCGTACCCGGACCGGCCGATCACCGGCGCCAACTCCCACCCGCGCGCCCTGTCGATCGGCGGCGTCGACACCCGTGGCGAGCGGGTCGGCTACTCCTCTCAGGGGCCGGGCCGCCTTGTCGCCCGCAAGCCGGACCTGTGCGCCTACACCCACTTCTCCGGCTCCCGGGCCTTCGGCGACGACGAGGCGGACTCGGGCACCTCGGCCGCGTGCCCCGTCACCGCCGGCCTGGTCGCGGCCGTGCGCACCCGGTGGCCCTCCTCCCGCCTGTCCCCCGCCCAGCTGCGCACCCTGCTCCGGCGCACCGCCGACGACCGGAGCGACATCGGCTTCGACCACGACCACGGCTACGGCGTCGTCGACGCCGCCGGGGTCCTCGCCTCGCTGCGACGCCGCGCCGAACGCGCGCTGTGAGGTAACGCGCGCTGTGAGGTCAGGCTCCTGATCGCCGTACGGCTGCCCGACGCGACGCTCACGCAGGCCGAATCGAGCCGTGCGGTCCCCCCGGTCGGCACCCCTCGCGGCCATGAAGAAATCGTGGACGCCGGACTCGGGCGTCCTGCTGCCGGACGCCCGAGCCCGATGATTGACCTAGCGCTTTCGGTGCCTGGCCGGTCTACGACCGCTACACCGAGCGGGCGGCCGACCGCGAACTGCGCGTCTTCCGCCTCTCTCCTCGCCTCTGACCGGCCACGGCCCGCCCGTCCCGGCCACGCCTACGGCGCCGCCGACACTCCCGGGATCCTCACCTCGTTGCGGCGCCGCGCCGAACGCGTACCGTGAGGTCATGCTTCTGATCACCGTACGGCTCCCGCCCGACGCGACGCTCGCGCAGGCCATGCGGCACCTGGGGCTGCCGGCGGAGGAGGTCGACACCGGCTACGGCCTGGTGCCCATCGATCCCGATCAGGGCCTGTACGGGCTGCGGGTGACCGAGGCCGCGGCCCGCCGCGTCGATCCCACGGCGGGCGAGGGCCCCTACGCCGATCCGAGGATCGAGCCGTACGGCCCCCCGAGCTGAGATCCCCGCCATCCGAGCGGGGATCGGCCGGTCAGGCGTTCTCGCGGTTGAAGACGCGAGTGCCCACCAGGACACAGACCACGGAGAGGACCGCGGTCACGGCGACGCCCGCGACCACGGTCATCGTCGCGTAGCGGCCGACGAACAGCTCGCGTATGGCCTCCAGCACGTAGCGGAACGGCGTGAGGCGTGACAGCGCGTCCAGCCAGCCGGGCGCCATCGACATCGGCAGGAACGCACCGGACAGCAGGACCAGCGGGACCACCGCCGTACTCATGACCGGCGCGAACGCGTCGGGATCCATGACGAGCGCGATCGCGTTGGAGAGCGCGGCCAGGCCGACCCCGAGCAGCGCCATCAGGGCGAGCGCGAGCAGCACGCCGGGGAGCGTCGCGCGCAGGCCGAACGCGTAACCCACCGCGATCAGCGTGATCGACTGGATCAGCAGGGTGAGCGAGCCGGCCAGCACCCGGCCGAGCAGCAACGAGACGCGGTGTGCCGGGGTGACCCGCAGCCGGTCCAGCACGCCGGCCTGGGCGTCGAAGACGATGCCGAAGCCGGACAGACCCGCGCTGAACAGCCCGACCTGGACCAGCAGGCCGGGGATCAGCGTCTCCCAGGTGCCGATCGTGGCGAACAGCGGGCCGAACAGCACCAGGTAGAGCAGGGGTTGCAGGACCCCGAAGACGATTCCCGCCTTCTGCCGCAGGGAGATCCGGACGTTGTGCCGGAAGATCAGCCAGGTGTCACGGACGATGCCCGTCAAGCCGTTCACCGCTCCTCACCCGCCGCGCCCGAACCCTCGGTCGTTCCGTCGGCGACCCGGGCTTCGAAAGCCGTTACGCCTGCCGGCTGGGAACCACCGGGCACTTCACCGCCCGGCGGATCGTCTCTCAGAGAGCGGCCGGTGATGGACAGGAAGACGTCGTCGAGGGTGCCGGTGCCCCCCTTGAGCTCGGCCGGGGTGCCCTCGGCGACGATCACGCCGTGGTCGATGACGAACAGACGGTCGGCGAGCGTGTCCGCTTCTTCGAGATAGTGCGTGGTCAGGAAGACCGTGAGGCCGACACCGTCGCGCAGGTCCCTGATCCGGTCCCAGAGAACGGCCCGGCTCTGCGGGTCCAGGCCCGTGGTGGGCTCGTCGAGGAAGAGCAGTGACGGGTTGTGAACCAGCCCGAACGCGAGGTCGAACCGGCGGCGCTGGCCACCGGAGAGAGCCCCGCCCGGCCGCTCCCGCAACGCGGTCAGCCCGAGTCGGCCGAGCACCTCGGCGACCCGGTCCCGCGCCTCGGCCGGGCGCATGCCGTAGAGCATCGCGTGGAGTTCCAACTCCTCCCCCACCGGGTTCGCCGGGGCGATCCCGCCGCTCTGGGACACGTAGCCGATGCTCCGCCGCACGCCCTTCGGGTCGGTGATCAGGTCGTGCCCGGCGACCGTGGCACTGCCCCCGGTAGGACGGAGCAGTGTGGTCAGCATGCGCATCGTGGTCGTCTTTCCCGCGCCGTTGGGACCGAGGAACCCGACGATCTCCCCGGTCTCCACCGTCAGGTCGACGCCCCGGACGGCCTCGACACCGCCGGGGAAGGTCTTGCTCAGAGCTGATGTCTTGATCATTTGATCGCCTCCATTCGTAAAGTAACACCAAATTTGGAGTCACTGCAAAGTTCATCCGACCACATAGGATGACCTCATGAGCGAGGGTCTGCGTGAGCGCAAGAAGCGGGAGACCAGGGAGCGCATCTCCGACATCGCCACCGGGCTGTTCATGACGCGAGGCTTCGACAGCGTGACGGTGGCCGAGGTCGCCAGGGCCGCCGACGTGTCGGTCAATACGGTCTTCAACTACTTCGGCACCAAGGAGGACCTGCTTTTCGACCGGCGGCAGGAGGTGGAGGACCTGCCGAGCCGGGTGGTGCGGGAGCGCGGGCCGGGAGAGAGCGCACTGGAGGCACTGCGCCGTGACTTTCTCGACGCGCTCGACACCCGGCACCACCGCTACGGCTTCCACGAGGGCAGCGACGCCTTCACCCGGATGATCGCCGAGAGCCCCTCACTCAACGCCCGGATCAGGGAGATGAACGAGGCGCGCGAGCAGGTCCTGGCCAGAACGCTCGCCGACGAGGCCGACGCCGACCCCGACGACCTCACTCCCGTGTTCGCCGCCGCCCAGATCTGCGCGGTGCTGCGCGGGCTGACGGTCCACGCCGTCCAGCGCATGCTCGCGGGCGAGAGCCTCGACGACATCGCCCCTGACCTGCGACGGCAGGCCGAGCGCGCCTTCGAGCTCCTGGAGTCCGGCATCGGTGACTACTGCGTCAGGTCACCGAGCGTCCCGCACTGACCTGGCCCGGCGCCCCTGGCGGAACCGGACCGCCGTCAACGCGTTACGATCTTGGCTTGTCCTCGGCCATCCGATCCCCTCAGGAGCCACCCGTGCCGACGCGCGAGCGTCTCCGCGCCGTGCTGGAAACATCCCGTTTCCAGCACTTCATCACCGCTGTCATCGTGATCAACGCGGCTACACTCGGGCTGGAGACCTCGGTCACGGCCGTCGAGCGGTACGGCACGGTGCTCACCGTGATCGACCATCTGGCGCTCTACATCTTCGTCGCCGAACTGGCCGTCAAGCTCTACGCCCAGGGCCCGCGGTTCTTCCGCAACCCGTGGAACCTGTACGACGCCGCGATCGTGACGGCCTCGCTGCTGCCCACCGCGGGCGGGCTCTCGGTGCTGCGGGCGCTGCGGATCCTGCGGGCGCTACGACTGATCTCCGTGGTGCCGAGCCTGCGCAGGGTGGTCACCGCGCTGCTCACCGCGGTGCCGGGGATGACCTCGATCGTGCTGCTGCTGGGACTGGTGCTCTACGTCGCGGCGGTGATGGGCACGAAGCTCTACCACGCCACCGCTCCCGAGTATTTCGGCGACCTGCCCACCTCGCTGTTCACCCTGTTCCAGATGATGACCGGGGACGCCTGGTCCGACATCACCCGCGAGGTGATGGACGAGCACCCGGAGGCGTGGGTGTTCTTCGTGGCGTTCATGCTGGTGTGCACATTCGTGGTGCTGAACCTGTTCATCGCGGTGGTGGTCAGCGCGATGGAGGAGGAGCACGCCGAGGAGTCCGTGCAGGCGACCGCGGAGTTGGGCAGAACGGTGCTCGCCGAGTTGGCCGCGCTCCGGGCCGAGGTGCGGGAGCTGCGAGAGCAGGTCCCCGCGGCGCGCGGCAGCGGTCCGGGTACGGCCGCGAACGGCAGGCCGGGAGGCAACGGCGCGGGGAGCAACGGTACAGGGAGCAACGGTACGGGGAGCAGCGGCGCAGGTAACAACGGCGCGGGCGCCAACGGCGCGAGAAAGCCCGCCACCCGGAAGGTGGCGGGCCGACGCCGCTGACAGACGTCAGGTCAGCGCGAGTAGAACTCCACCACGAGCTGTTCGTCCACCGGGACCACGACCTGCTCGCGCAGCGGGCGGCTCAGCAGGGTGAACCGAAGCTCGGCGTGGTCGACCCCGAGATAGGCGGCGACCCTGTCGTCCGCGTACACACCCTCGGAGGCGGCGACGAAGGGTTGCATCCGGCGCGACTTCTCACGCACCGCGACGACCTGGCCCGGCCTGACCAGGTAGCTGGGAATGTCGACCTTGCGGCCGTCCACGGTGATGTGGCCGTGGGCGACGTACTGGCGGGCCGCGTAGATGGACGGGGCGAGGCCGGAACGTAGCACCAGGGAGGCCAGCCGCGTCTCCAGCAGCACCACCAGCTCGGCGCCCGCACGGCCACCGCCGCGCAGCGCCAGGTCCCAGTAGCGGCGCATCTGGCGCTCGGAGACGTCGTAGTACCAGCGCAGCTTCTGCTTCTCCATCAATCGCAACCCGTAGTCACCGGTCTGCCGCCGGTTGGTCTTGCGACCGTGCTCACCCGGCGGGTAGGGGCGCTCCTCGAAATATCGGACGGCCTTGCGGGTCAGCGGCACGCCCGCCCGGCGGGACAGGCGCACCTTCGGTCCGGTGTAGCGCACGCTCGCTCCTCTATGGTTAGGTTTACCTTAGTTAGGCAAGGCTAATCTTATACAGCAGTTTCTCCCCGACCTCAAGGAGAGCCGGTCCATGCAGCCAGTCACCGCTCCGCCGATCCCCGAGCGGGTCCGCACCCTCGCCGCCGGCGCCGCTCCCACCCACGTGTCCGTCGCCGGAGGCACCAGCCCCGCGATGCCCGCCAGGGGGGGTGTGGACGGCGCCGGCCGGCCGGTGCTGCTCGTCCTACCGGGCGATCCGCTCCATGGCGCCCGGGATGAGCCCGTGGTGACCGTGGACCTGACGTCGAACCGCTCGCTGGGGGAGCACGAGCTCTCGCGCGGCCTGCTCAAGGTGCAGGGATGGGCACAGCCCGTGCCCGCGGCCGAGGTGCGACGGACCGCTGTGGCGATCGCCGAGCGCTGCCCCGACGAGGCGCTGTTCGAGGTGCTGGAGGGGACGGACGGCCCCAGGCTGCTACGTGTCGACGTCGGCAGGGTGATCTATCTGACCGGCCCCGAGTCGGGTGTGCTGGACGCCGAGGAGTATCTCGGCGCCACCCCCGACCCGCTGATGAGCGAGGCCGAGCGCATGCTCCAGCACGTCAACGGCGCCCATCGCAGGCAGCTGGAGACCGCCCTGTGCTCCCTGCTCGCCGAGCCGGTGCCGGGAGCCTGGCTCTGGGAACTCGACCGCTTCGGCGCGACGGTCCGCTGCGGCGTCGAGGACCCGACCCTGATCCGGCTCCCCTGGCCCTCACCCATGGCCGACGCCGAATCTCTCGAACACGCCGTACGCTGCCTGCTCTGCCACCGCTGACGGAGCGGCCGGGTACGCCCGGTCAGCGGCTGGAAAAGGCCGGCCGACCGGCCGGAGAAGAGCGAGGAGACGAATACCCGTGACCATAGTCCGGTCCGGAAGCACGAATTCCGTTCGTTCGCCGTGAGCGCTTTCCGCTGGAAGCGGAGAACCGATCATTTCGTTTTCACGCCGGGGCTGCGGTCTCATTCGCGAGGCGTGGATGTTTCGCCCTCGTCGCGCGACGCCGGAGGGCGGACGCGATCCCGCCGCACGTGATGCTCACCACGCCGTCTCCACCCTTTCCCGCAGACCCGCGCCGCGGACCGGATTCCAACGGCCCGCCCGTGCCGCGGGGGCGTCGCCACCGGCCGATCGGCGCCGGGTCCGGGCATCGGACATGTTTACTCCCTTCCACAGCGGAGAAAGGGACTGCGTGGGCTAAATTCCACAAAACGGGAGGAACTACACCATGGGTGCCGACGACAAGCTTTCCAACAAGGCGCAAGAGGCCAAGGGCAAGATCAAGGAAGGCGTGGGCCGCGCCACCGGCGACGAGCGCCTTGAGGCCAGCGGCAAGGACGACCAGGCCGGAAGCCGCTTCAAGCAGGCCGGAGAGAAGGCGAAGGACAGCGCGAAGAAGGTCAAGGACGCCTTCAAGAGCTGACCCACGATCGCCCCGTGGCGGGGGGGCCGGGGGTGCGGGGCCCCCCCCCCCAAGGGCGGGCCCGCCGGGATAGGGTGGGGGGGGGGGTGGGGGAGGGGGGGTGTGT
>NZ_JBFAOJ010000118.1:0-26561 GCF_040675205.1 Streptosporangium sp. NPDC049644
GGGGATCCGTGCGAGCGCGACCCGGAGCTGGTCCGCCGCGACGTCGCCGAGGGCTATGTCTCTGCCGACGCCGCCCGCAGGATCTACGGGATCGAGGCCGTCCGATGAACGACGTGGTCATTGTCAACTGCACGGTAACCGACGCCCGCGCCGGCGGCGCACCTTCGGGTGCGGCACCGGCCGGGGCCTCGAAGAGCGCCGAGGGGCGGATCGCGGACGCGGCGGTGTGGATCCGGGACGACCGGATCGCGGCCGTGGGTCCCCGCGAGCAGGTCCTGGAGCGGGTGGGGGAGGCCCAGCGGCTCGATCTCGACGGCGCGTACCTCACCCCAGGCCTGGTCAACATGCACACCCACCTGTCCCTGTCGCTGCCCGGCCAGGGCGGCGACAACGTCAAGAACATGACGGCGCACGAACTCGTCCTCTACATGGCCGACGGTGCCCGCCGTACCCTGCGGTGCGGGGTCACCACGGTGCGGTGCGTGGCCGAGAAGGACCACGCCGACTTCGCGCTGCGCCGGGCCATCGAGTCGGGCAGGGCGACCGGGCCGCGCATCTTCACGGCGGGTCAGGCCCTGGTCTGCACCGGCGGCCACGGCCACGAGGCGAACGACACCATGGAGTGCGACGGAGTCGACGGGTTCCGGCGCGGGGTGCGCACCCAGGTCAAGGCGGGTGCCGACCTCATCAAGATCATGATATCCGGCGGCATCGCCGGGGAGCACGAGAGCATCGACACCCCTCAGCTGTTCTCCGACGAGATGGCGGCGG
This sequence comes from Streptosporangium sp. NPDC049644, assembly GCF_040675205.1. NCBI lineage: Bacteria > Bacillati > Actinomycetota > Actinomycetes > Streptosporangiales > Streptosporangiaceae > Streptosporangium > Streptosporangium sp. NPDC049644. Next base: position 772 of record NZ_JBFAOJ010000118.1, read on the forward strand.
CGCTGCAGACCGCGCATGCCTGGGGTCGGAAGGTCACCGCGCACGCGGGGCCGGCGGCGGTGATCGCCGAGGCCGTCGAGCTGGGCCTCGACTGCGTGGAGCACGGCTACCAGCTCACCCCCGAGGTCGCGAAGAGAATGGCCGAGCGCGGCACCGCCCTGGTGCCGACGCTGCTCGTCACCCGCTGCAAGGAGTTCTTCGACGAACTCGGGGTGCCGGAGTGGATGCAGTGCCGCTCGCTCGGCGCGGGCCCTCGGCACCTGGAGAGCTACGCCATGGCCCTCGACGCCGGGGTGGACGTCCTGCTGGGCAGCGACATGCCGCCGTTCTGGGACTTCGAGGGGACCAACGCCTCGGTACGCGAGCTGGAGTGCATGTCCGAGGGAGGTCTCGGCCCGGCGGGAGCGCTCTACGCGGGCACGCTCGGCCCGGTGCGCTGGCTCGGCGCCGACGCCGACCTCGGCACCGTCGAGGTCGGCAAGTACGCGGACCTCATCGCCATGGACGCGGACCCGCTCACGGACACCTCGGCCTTCCGGGGGGTCCGCTGGGTGATGAAGGGCGGCCGGGTCGTCCGCGACGACCGGTCGGGATGGGAGAAGCAGTGAACGCGATTTTCCCGGGGTCTGAAGACCGGGACATCTGGGTGAGGTACTGGTGAACGGCCCTATGAACGGTTCTGTGCACGACACGGAGACCGCCGCGATCGCGGCGGGCATCGACGACATGTACGACGCCTTCCTCGCGGCGGACCGTCGCCGGTTCGACAGCCACCTGCACGCCGAGGTGACCACCTGGGAGACGCACCTGCCGGGACCGCTGCGTACCCGGTCGGAACTCGACGCCTACCGCGACGAGAGGGACGGCTCGGGTGCCCGTCCCACACTCGACAGGCTGGCCGCCGAGAACAAGCGGATCGACGTGTGGGGCGACGCCGGGGTGGCGCGCTACGTGCTCGTCGCCGAGGCGCCGGGCGAACCCGCGCAGTACAGCCGGGTGACCGACGTGCTGCGCAGGACCGGCGACGACTGGCTCATCGTGCACCACCACTCCGAGCTGGTCGTGCCGTGAGCCGAGGAAGGGACCGACATGGACGACGGTGACGTGACTCCTCCGCTCCCCGAAGGGAGCGGCTCCTCGGTCGAGGCGGGCGACGGCCAGGCCCCGACCGCTTCGAACACCGAGATGGAGCTGTACGACCTGCGGGTCGTGGTCGACCGGATCGAGGGCAGATCCGTCTGCGGCATGGAGGTGGGCGACTGTTTCACGCTGGAGCGGAGCGCGCACCTGCGGCTCCCGGAAGGCAGGCACTTCTGCGTCTACGCGCTCGCCTCGGTCCTGCCGTTCCTCGCCGCCAAGCAGCGCGACCTCGCCCAGGGCGACTGGCTGGCGCAGGACTCCCACTTCAGCTGCCCCGACCCGGAGGAGCGGCTGGTGATGCGGGTCGAGCGGACCCGCCGCCGCCGGATGAACTCCGCCGACCTGACCTGAGGTGATCCCCGATGACCACTGCCGAGATCGGTCTCGGCCTGCAGAGCGACAAGCGGGCCGGCGACTACGCGCGGCTCGCGCGCCGCGCCGAGGAGCACGGCTTCGACGTGCTGAGCGTGTTCGGCGACCTGATGTACCAGCCGCCGATCTTCCCGCTGCTGGAGATGGCCGCCGCCACCGAGAGGGTGCGGCTCGGCGCGGCCTGCCTCAACCCCTACTCGGCGGCGCCGTACGAGGTCGCCGGGCAGCTCGCCGCCCTTGACCTGGCCTCGCACGGCCGCGCCTACCTGGGCCTGGCGCGTGGCACCTGGCTCGGCGCCGTGGGCATCGCCCAGCCCCGGCCGCTGACCGCGCTGGCGGAGGCCGTCGAGGTGGTCTACCGGCTGCTGGCCGGCGACGCCGGAGGGTACGAGGGGGAGATGTTCCGCCTGGCGCCTGGCACCCGGCTGCGTTACCCCGTGCACCGCGCCCGGCCGCCGCTGCTGCTCGGCGCCTGGGGGCCGAAGGGCGCGGCGCTGGCCGGGCGGATCGCCGACGAGATCAAGGTGGGCGGCAGCGCGAACCCGGCGATGGTCGGGGTGATCCGTGAGCGGGTCGCGGCCGGGGCGACGGCGGCCGGACGCGACCCGGGTGAGGTGGGCGTCGTCCTGGGCGCGGTGACGGTCGTGGACGTCGACGGCGCCGCGGCCAGAGCCAGGGCGCGCAGCGAGGTCGCCATGTACCTCGCGGTGGTCGCCGACCTCGACCCGACCGTGGAGATCCCGGCCGACCTGCTCGGCCGGGTCAAGGAACTGGTCGACGACGGCAGGGACGAGGCCGCCGGACGGCTGATCCCCGACGACCTGCTCGACCTGTTCGCCTTCTCCGGTGACCCGGAGCAGGTCGCCGCGCAGGCACAGGCCCTCATCGACGCGGGCGCGCACCGGGTGGAGTTCGGCACGCCGCACGGCCTCACCGACGACCGTGGCGTGGAGTTGCTGGGCACCGAGGTGCTGCCGTTGCTGAACCGCGCGCCGAGGAGGGCGGCGGTGTCCATGGGTGACGCTCCGTCATCCTGAAACCGGATTCCCGTAGAACCTTTCGTCCGCAAAGCGCGCTGCCCGAATCGTCTCGCACTCTCAATTTCACTTGAGTTCAGCATGAGTGAACATTGGCTGGGAAGAAGGAGACGATGTGATGAGCGAGCGTGCCGGAGGTCCGGCGATCAGGACGTCGGCGTGATGGCCGCGCGGGCCGAGGACCTCCGCGATCCGAGCGCAGCCGGCTCGGCGGGGTCCGGCCGGGGCGGAGCCGAGGGCTCCGGCGGTTCCGCCTGGCTCGGCGCGCCGCGCGCTCCCGGCGTGTTCGGCGAGGACGGCGAGTTCGGTGAGCGGGCGGCGCTGGCGGCCGACGCCGGGGACGCCGTCTGCCGTCGCGAGGAGTTCCTGCTGCCGCCCGCCCCCGCCTCCTGCGGGTACCCCGAGGTCGCCTACTTCGCGGGCAACTCACTCGGCCTGCAGCCCCGCGCCGTCCGCGCCGCGCTCTCCGCCGAGCTGGACGACTGGGCGCTGCACGCGGTCGAGGGGCACCACCGGGCGGCACACCCCTGGCTGCCCTACCACGCCGAGCTGCGCGAGGACGCCGCCGCGCTGGTGGGCGCGGCCCCAGAGGAGACCGTGGTGATGAACTCCCTCACGGTCAACCTGCACCTGATGATGGCCACCTTCTACCGCCCGGCGGGCGAGCGCACCCGCATCGTCATCGAGGACCACGCCTTCTCCTCGGACAGCTACGCGGTGCGCAGCCAGGCGGTCCACCACGGCCTCGACCCCGACGAGACGGTGGTCCGGCTGCGCCCCCGCCCCGGCGAGGACTGCCTGCGCACCGAGGACATCGTGGACTACCTGGCCCGCGAGGGGCACCGGGTGGCGCTCGTGCTCCTCGGCGGGGTCAACTACCTGACCGGAGAGTTCCTCGACATCCCCGCCGTCACCGCCGCCGGGCACGCGGCCGGGTGCGTCGTCGGCTGGGACCTCGCGCACGCCGCGGGGAACGTGCCGCTGGCGCTGCACGACTGGGACGTGGACTTCGCGGCCTGGTGCTCGTACAAGTACCTCAACGCCGGTCCCGGCGCCGTCGCGGGCTGCTTCGTGCACCGGCGCCACGTGACCGACCCCGAGCTGCCACGGCTGGCCGGGTGGTGGAGCACCGAGCAGGCGACCCGCTTCGAGATGCGACCCGAGCTCGTCCCGGTGCCCACCGCCGACGCCTGGCAGATCTCCAACCCGCCGATCCTGGCCATGGCACCGGTCAGGGTCTCGCTGCGGATGTTCGCCGAGACCGGGATGGCGGCGCTGCGGGAGCGGAGCCTGGCGCTCACCGGCTACCTGGAGCGGCTGCTCGCCGAGGTCGCCCGCGACCGCCCGCTGGAGATCGTCACACCCGCCGACCCGGCCAGGCGCGGAGCACAGCTCTCCCTGCGGGTGATCGGGGGCACTGACGCCGCCGCCGCCGACGCCGCTGCCGTCGCCGCCCGGTTGCACGAGACGCACGGCGTCCTCGCCGACGTGCGGCGGCCGGACGTCATCCGGCTGGCCCCCGTGCCGATGTACTCCACGTTCCACGACTGCTGGCGGGCGGCCGCCGCGCTCGCCGAGGAGGTGAACCCGGTATGAGCGCCCGTGGTGAGGTCGCCGTGGTCGGCGCCGGGCTGGTCGGCTGCCTGACGGCCTGCTACCTGGCCCGCCGGGGCTACCGGGTCACCCTGTACGAGCGCAGGTCCGACCCGCGCCAGGCGACGCCGGAGCGCGGGCGCTCGATCAACCTGGCGCTCTCCGAGCGGGGGATCGACGCGCTGCGCGGGATCGGGCTGGACGAGGCGGTGCTGAAGGCCGCGCTGCCGATGCCGGGCCGGATGGTACACGCCCCGGACGGCACGCTCGGCTTCCAGCCGTACAGCGCCGGAGGGCAGCGGGCGATCAACTCCATCAGCCGCTCCGAGCTCAACCGCACGCTGCTGGAGGCGGCCCTGGCCATGCCCGGGGTCCGCGCCCTCTTCGAGCACCGGCTGACCGGGCTCGACGTCGACTCGGGGCGGATGGACTTCGACACGCCCGCCGGGCCCGTCACCCACAGCGCCCCGGTCGTGCTCGGTGCCGACGGCGCCTACAGCGCGGTACGCGGGCGGCTGCAACTGCTGCCCGGCTTCGACTTCAGCCAGGACTACCTGGACTACGGCTACAAGGAACTGACGATCCCGGCACGCGACGGCGGGTTCGCCCTCGATCCCGGCGCGCTGCACATCTGGCCGCGCGGCAAGGCGATGATGATCGCGCTGCCCAACCCGGACAGGTCCTTCACCTGCACGCTGTTCTGGCCCAAGTCGGGGCCCGGCAGCTTCGAGGAACTGGACACCGTGGAGCGGTTCGAGGAGTTCTTCGCCGCCAACTACGCCGACGCCCGCGCGCTCATGCCCGACCTCGCCGGTGACTACGCCCACAACCCGATCGGGCACCTGGTCACCGTGCGGGCACACCCCTGGCAGGTGCGCGGCACCGGTGCCGTGGTCGGCCTGCTCGGCGACGCCGCCCATGCCATCGTCCCCTTCTACGGCCAGGGCGCCAACTGCGGCTTCGAGGACTGCGTGGAACTCGACCGCTGCCTGCGGGAGACCGGCGACGACTTCCCCGAGGCCCTCGCCCGGTACGGCGCCCGCCGCAAGGAGCACGCCGACACCATCGCCGAACTCGCGCTCGCGAACTTCGTCGAGATGCGCGACAAGGTCGCCTCCCGGACGTTCCTGCTGGGCAAGCGCGTCGAGCACGGCCTGGAGCGGCTGCTGCCAGGCCGCTACACCTCGCGCTACGAGCTCGTCTCGTTCAGCACCGTGCCGTACGCCGAGATCCAGCCGCGCATCTCCCGCCAGCGCCGGGCGGTCGCCGCCGGAGCGCTCGGCGCGCTGGCCGTGGCCGGGCTGGCCGTGTCGGCGATCCGCGCCCTGCGCCGGCACTGACCGCGGCTCCGCCGCGGGTCCGCCCTCGCGAGTGCGCGAGCGGCGGAGAAGGTCAGAACAGCCGAGGGGTCACCACGGACACGACGGTGGTGACCCGGTCGGTGTCGTTGAACATGCTGTGCGGGACCGTCGACCTCAGGTGGACGCTGTCGCCCGGGTGCAACCGGTGCTCGACGCCGTCGACCTCGTACAGCAGCTCGCCCTCCAGCACGAAGGCGAACTCCTCACCGGCGTGCCCGTAGGAGTTCTCCCGCCTGCCGCCGGGCGCGATGTGCACCAGCAGCGGTTCGAGCACCAGGTTCGGCCCCCTGGCGGAGAGCATGCGGTAGGTCTGCTGGCCCGAGATGTACTCGGTGGCGGCCGTCGCGGAGCGGGTGAGCGTGAAGTGGCTCGGCAGCGGGGAGGCCGATGGCTGCCTCTCCTCGGTCTCTCCCTCCGGCGGGGCGTCGTTGAAGAACTCCGCCACGCTCCGGTCGAGCGCCGTGGCCACGCTGTTGAGCGCGGTCAGGCCGATGGAGGAGATGCCCCGCTCGACCTGGGAGAGGAACCCGATGGAGAGCCCGGAGTGGGTGGCGAGACCGCGCAACGTCAGGCCGCGCTCCTTGCGGAACTGCCGCATCCGGGCTCCGACGGCGCCTTGGCGGTCCGGCTCCTCACCGCCATGACGCTCCGATGTGCCCACCCGCGGCTCCCTCCGTCAAGCGGCATGGCCGCCTGTTCGCTCTAGCTAAACATATTTCATAACAAGAGTCGTCCTTCGTCAAAAGGAAGTGGGAAATGGCAGACGGTGATGGGCAGGGCGGCGCGGTTTCAGTGGCTCCGCTTGAGCATCGCGTCCGCGAGCGCGTCGGCGGCCTCGCCGAGCCGGCGGCCCACCGCGTCGAGCCGTGACAGCAGCTCGCGCCTGCGCAGGGTGTCCATGTCCAGCGGTTCGGCGAACAGTTCGGCGAGCCGGGCCTGGTAGAGCTGGCGGACCCGGCTGCACGCCTTGCGCGTGTCCAGCACGGCCATGGTGACCGAGCCCGGGGCGTCGATCATCTTCAGCACGGCGCCCTCCAGTTCGTCGAGGCCGTCGATCACCGCCTGCAGGGGCTCGACCGCGAACCGCAGGTCCTCCGGGCCGAACAGGTCGAGCTCGCGCACATAGTCACGGAGCTGGTCCAGCACGTCGTCGATCGAGCGCGAGATCCGGAACAGGTCCTCCCTGTCGATGGGGGTCGCCAGCACCCGCCGCAGTATCCGCACCAGCTCGGCCCGCGCCTCGTCCCCCTCGTGCTCCACCTCCGCCATCCGGGCGCGCGCGACGGACCGCTCGATCTCGCCGGCCGCGGTCGAGCGGGCCAGTTCGGCTCCCGCCCGCGCGACGGCGACCTGGCCCCTCACCAGTCCGACGATCCGCCGCCCCGACCGGCCGCGCAGGTCGTCCCAGGCGCGCGCGAACCTCCGGGTGCGACCGTCCTTGCCGCTCACATCAGTCTCAGCGCGAGACCGCCGAGGCAGCCCAGCGCCATTGACGACGGCAGCGTGACCAGCCATGCCGTACCCACGTTCACGACGCCCTGCCATCGCACTCTCCTCATTCCCTCACTTGCCGCCGATCCGACCACCCCTGCGGTGATCGACTGAGTCATGCTCACCGGGCTTCCCAGAGCCGAGCTGCCGAGGACGGCGCCGGTGGCCGCCACCTCCGCGGAGACGATGTGCAGCGGGCGGGTGATGACCAGCCCGCGGCCCAGCCGCCCTCCGACACGGATCAGGCTGGTCAGCGCACCGGCGAGGAAGAGCGCCACCAGGGCGGCCATCCACGCCGGCGGGACCTCGATGGGACCGACCCCGCCGAGCCCGCCGCGGCCCACGCCGACCGCCACGCTCACCACCGCGATCATCTTCTGTCCGTCGTTCAGCGCGTACGCCGCGCACTGGGCCGTGTAGGCCAGCAGGTGGGTGCCGGACACCAGCCGCGACATGCGGCGGTAGGAGGGCACCCGGCGCGAGACGGCCCCCAGCAGGTAGCCCAGGACCAGCCCGGCCATGGGCGCGCAGGCCCCGATCGCCAGGACGGCGCCCAGGTCGGTCCAGGAGACCGGTAGTCCGGCACCGAGCCCCGCGCCGCCGATGCCTCCGATCACCGCGAGCGTCAGGCTGGTCGGCAGTCCTCTGCCGGTCAGCGCCGCGACCACCGCCACCGCGACCACCACCCCCACCAGGAACGCCGCCGCGCCGCCGCTCGTGCCGAGCCCGGCCAGCCGCTCGGTGAAGGTGCGCGCGACGGTCACCCCCAGCAGGTAGGGGACGCCGAAGAGCACGACCACGAGGATCGCGGCGGCTGCCCATCCGGGGAAGCGGGGGAACCTGAGCCCGAGGCCGATGAGGGTGGCGCCGTCGTTGGCGCCGCTGACCAGCACGAAGAGGATCGCCACGGCGGCGAACGCCAGAGTCCATCCCATCAGAGGCGGTGCCGCCGGTCGTGCTCGGCGCCTGCTGGACACTCGCGTACCGGGTGGCCCGCCGTCATGTGCCTTCCCCGCCCCGGCCGGTGCCGGTCGCGCGGACGGTGGTTCCCGGCGGCACGCCGGGGTCGTGGAGGTGGCGGCCGATCGGCTCCTCGACAGGAGCGGAGCAGGCGCCTTTGTGACCAAGGTCCGGCAGAACCGCACGCATGATGAACTCCTCACCCCGGGAAGCTTCAGTTTCAGGTTAACAGAAGGTAAACAAACGGGGGCATGTGCCGCTGATCGGAAGACCTGTCGTAGCGGTTCACCAGGGGAAACCGGAAGGTGGGCGGCAGCGCGCGGGAAGGGCGGCGGGTTGTTACGATCGGTCGGTGCCTGACCGGGGGAGGCGGGGAGTGGGCGAGCGCCCATACGTGCTGCTGAGCTGCGCGATGTCCGTCGACGGCTACATCGACGACCGTACGCCGCAGCGGCTGCTGCTCTCCAACGACGAGGACTTCGACCGGGTCGACGAGGTCCGCGCCGGCTGTGACGCGATCCTGGTCGGGGCGGGCACCGTCCGCCGCGACGACCCCCGGCTCCTGGTCAGGTCGCCGGAGCGCGGGCGGGAGCGGGTCGCGCGCGGCCTGCCGCCGTCCCCGGCGAAGGTGACGCTGACCGCCACCGGGGACCTCGACCCGGCCGCCGCCTTCTTCACCGCCGGTGACCCGGAGAAGATCGTGTACGCCGCGTCACCCGCCGTGGCGAAACTCACCGTCCGTCTCGCGGGAGCCGCGGAGGTGGTCGACGCGGGAGAGCCGATCGATCTCGACCGGGTCCTCGCCGACCTGTACGGGCGGGGAGTGCGCCGTCTGATGGTCGAGGGCGGCACCTCCGTCCACACCCGTTTCCTGCGCCAGGACCTGGTGGACGAACTCCACCTCGTCGTCGCCCCGTTCTTCGTCGGGGACCCCGCCGCCCCGCGTTTCGTCCTGGAGGGGGACTTCCCCCGGGACCGCCACCGCAGAATGGACCTGGCGGAGGTCCGCAGGATGGGCGACGTCACCCTGCTGCGGTACCTGCTGGCCTGACACGCACCGTCTACCGGGAGGTCCGGATGAACGACCACGACTGGCTGGGGCTGGCATGCGACCTGGCGAGGCTGTGCCCGCCCTCCGAGACGGCCTTCTCCGTCGGCGCCGTGGTCGTCTCCGCGGACGGTGAGGAGATCTCCCGCGGCTACTCGCGGGAGGGCGATCCCCACGTCCACGCCGAGGAGTCGGCGCTCGGCAAGATCTCCCCGGACGATCCCAGGCTGGCCGGGGCCACGGTCTACAGCAGCCTTGAGCCGTGCAGCGCGCGCAGTTCGCGCCCCAGGACCTGCACCCGTCTGATCCTGGACAGCGGCGTCCGGAGAGTGGTGCTGGCGTGGCGGGAGCCGCCGCTCTTCGTCGACTGCCACGGGGCCGAGGAGCTCGCGGAGGCGGGGGCGACCGTGGTGGAGATCCCCGAGTTGGCCGGGCTCGCCCGTCGGCCCAACGCGCACCTCCTGCCCGACATCCCCGGCTGACCGGTTTCCCTCGCTCTCCGCGCTTCGCGAACCAACGGGCCGTCGGACTCGTCTCAGGAAGCACGCCCTCCCGTAAGGCGGGCGTTCCGCAGACCGCCGACACATCGGCCGCGCCCGGCCCGGGGCCATCGTGCCTGGCGTGGTCGCCCGTACAAAGGACGACCCCATCGATGAGCGACTCCCTCCGTCTTCCCTCCGGGGCCCCCGCGGACGCCCCCTTGCACGTCGCCGACCTGTTCGACCCGAGCGAGCTGGACGCCGCGATCGCGGCCGGTCACGTCCGCGGGCAGAGCCACCCGGACGAGCCGCTGCGGATCCTCAACTACACCGAGAAGGCCCAGGTGGAGCGAGCCTGGAACGCGGCGACCCTCGCCTGCCGCGGGCTGATCGTCGACGACGAGGGCGGGATCGTCGCACGGCCGTTCCGCAAGTTCTTCAACTACGGTGACCCGCTGGCCGGGGAACTGGATCTGTCGGCGGAGGCCGTGGTGGTCGACAAGCTGGACGGATCGCTCGGTGTCCTCTACCCGACCTCGTCCGGTCCCGCCGTCGCGACCAGGGGCTCCTTCACCAGCGACCAGGCCGTACACGCCACGAACCTGCTCCGCGACCGCTACGGCGACTTCGTCCCGCCGCAGGGGCTGACGGTCCTGTTCGAGATCGTCTACCCGGGCAACCGGGGTGTCTGCCACTACGGCGACACCGACGACCTGTTCCTCATCGGGGCTGTGGAGACGGCCACCGGCAGGGTCCTGGCACCCGGCGAGATCCAGGGCTGGCCCGGGCCGTCGGCCCGGGTGTTCCCCGTCGCGGCCCTGTCGGACGCGCTCGCCATGCCGCCCAGGCCGGGTGCGGAGGGGGTGGTGGTACGGCTGGTCGGGACCGGCCGGATGCTGAAGGTCAAGCAGGCCGACTACCTGAGGCTGCACCGTATCCTCGCCGGTCTCAACGCCCGCGTCGTGTGGGAGGAGCTTGACGCGGGTAAGAGCGTGGCCGACATCTGCGAGCGGCTGCCGGACGAGTTCCACGGCTGGGTCCGCGACCTCGCCGGACGGCTCGGCGGCCGTGCCGACGAGATCGCCAAGGAGGCCGAGTCGGCCCACGAGCGGATCGTCGCCACGCTGCCGGAGGGCTGGGGGCGCGGCGAGTACGCCGCCGTCGCGGCCCGCTCACCGATGAGGAAACTGCTGTTCCTGCTCCTGGACGGCAAGGACCCGCGTCCGACGGTGTGGAGGTCGCTCCGGCCCTCGGGTGACGACCGCCCCGTCCAGCTCGGCGAGGACACGGCCTGACGTTTTCCGGCTCTCGCCTACGCGAACTTCTCCGAGCGGCCGATCCTCCGGCGCGGCCCGCCGAGCCGGGGGCCGTGCTTCCCGGGTGAACCCCGCGGATCCGCGAGGCCGGAACCCGTCGATCGGCCATGGGTCTCCCGCCGGAGCTTCGGGGCTTTTGAGCCGCTGCCCTTTCGAAGGGGCGGATAAACCATCGGGTGGCCACTCAGGGTGATGTTCTTTAGTCATAAATCCCCTTAACTGAATTTATGTCCGATTCTTCTGTTTGAAGGGCATCACTGTTGGTAGTCAGTAGATGTCGGACGGGAGGCCAAATTCAATGAGATTTATCGGCATAAAGGGGACTTTTGGCGATCTAGCGGTACCCCTCGCCGTCGACGCCCCCCGCGGCGCTCCCGAGCGCCCCGGACCCGCCTCGGTGGACCCACCGGTGTCCCGGCGATGACCGGCACCGTGACCGGCACCGAGACCGGCACCGAGACCGGCACCGTTCTCGTCGCCCGTCTGGACAACGCGGGCGAGGTCCTGCTGGCGGGGCCCGCGATCCGCGCGGTGGCCGCGGGCGCGCGGCAGGTCGTGCTGCTCACCGGGCCGCGGGGCCGGCCCGCGGGCGAGCTGCTGCCGGGGGTGTCGCGGGTGGTGGAGTGGCGTGCGCCGTGGATCGACCCCACCGCGCCGCCGGTGACCGGCCCGCACGCGCTGAGACTGCTGCGGATCATCCGGGACACGGCCCCCGAGCAGGCACTGATCCTCACCTCGCTCCACCAGTCCCCGTTGCCGCTGGCCCTGGTACTCAGGCTGGCGGGCACGCCGAGGGTCGCCGCCGTCTCCGCCGACGACCCGGGCTCGCTGCTCGACGTGCGGCACCTCGTCGACGAGGACGTGGACGTGCCGGAGAGCGAGCGCATGCTCGGGCTGGCCAGGGCGGCCGGGTTCGAGCTCCCGCGCGGAGATTCGGGGGGACTCGCCGTACGGCACCCGTTGCCCGAGGTTCGCCACCTCACCGGGCCGCCGGGGTACGTGGTCGTGCATCCCGGCACCTCGGTCCCCGCCAGGGCATGGCCCGCGGAGAGGTGGGCGCGCGCGGTTCGGGACCTCGTCCGCTCGGGCCGCAGGGTCGTCGTGACCGGTGGCCGGGACGAGCACGGGCTCACCGCGCGGATCGCCGCGGGTGCCGGGCAGCACGGTCTGTCGCCGGGACCCGTCTTCGCGGGCGGCTGGACGGGCGGCGGGCCCGCCCGGCTGCGCGGCTGGAGGGTGGACGAGCCCGCCTTCACCGCCGGCTGGGTCGACGGGACCTGTGCCGCGACGGGCGGCCGGAACTGGAACGGCCCCTCGGCCGCGTACGGCGGGCAGCGGGGAAGGTCCGTCGTCGACCTGGGCGGCAGGACCACCTTTCCCGAACTCGCCGCGGTGCTCGCCGGGGCGTGCGCCGTGGTCGTCGCGGACGCGGGGCCCGCCCACCTCGCGGCGGCGGTCGGCACGCCGGTCGTCAGCCTGTTCGCCCCGCTGGCCCCCGCGGGCCGCTGGGCGCCGTACGGCGTGCCGGTGGTGATCCTCGGTGACCAGCGGACCCCCTGCCGGGTGACCCGGGAGGGTGCCTGCGCCGTCGCCGGTCATCCCTGCCTGTCGTCGGTGCCGAGCGCGCGGGTCGTCGAGGCGGTCGACCACCTGACCCCCGTCAGGGAGACGATCAGATGAGCACCGCTCCGGCCCGGGCGAGTCTCCGCGAGACCGGTGCCGCCGCCGGGCCCGAGGCGGACCGCCCGGTCATGGTGGTACTGCGCGGGCTGGGACTCGGTGACCTGCTCACCTCGGTCCCCGCGCTGCGCGCCCTGCGCCGCTCCCACCCCGGCCACCGGATCGTGCTGGCCGCGCCTTCCGCGCTGGCGCCCCTGGTGCCGCTGATCGGCGCGGTGGACGAGGTGTGCGACGTGTCGGGGCCAGGCCACGTACCGCCGCTCGGCCGGCGCGTCGACATCGCGGTCAACCTGCACGGCGCCGGCCCGCGCGGCATCGCCGCGCTCCACCGCACCGCCCCGGCCCGGCTGCTGACCCACTCCCACCCCGCCTTCCCCGGCGCGCGCGGACCGGTCTGGCGGGACGGCGTGCACGAGGTGCGGCGCTGGTGCGACCTGCTCGCCTGGTACGACATCACGGCCGACCCCGCCGATCTGGGGCTCCGGCGTCCCGCTCTCCGCGAGGAGGAGTCGCGGCCCGTCGTCGTCCACCCCGGGGCAGGGTACCCGGCCAGGCGCTGGCCGCCGGAGCGGTTCGCGCTGGTGGCCGCGGGCCTGCGGAGGAACGGGTACGAGGTGGTGGTCACCGGGAGCGCGGGGGAGCGGGACCTCGCCGAGCGGGTGGCCATGCTCGCCGGGCTGCCGCCCTCGTGCGTGCTCGCCGGGCGCACCGGGCTGCGCGAGCTGGCCGCGCTGGTGGCCAGGGCCAGGCTGGTGGTCTGCGGGGACACCGGGGTGACCCATCTGGCGGCCGCGTTCGCCACGCCCTCCGTGGCGCTGTTCGGCCCCGTCGCACCCGCCGTGTGGGGCCCTCCGGAGACGGGACCGCACGTCGTCCTGTGGGCGGGCGGCCACGGCGACCCCTACGCCTACCGGCCCGATCCGGGTCTGCTGGAGATCGGTGTCCGGGACGTCCTCGGCGCCGCGGCGCGGCTGCTGGAGGTGGTGCCCCGGGTGTGGCGCGGGTCAGGCCTGGCCGTGGGCGTCGGCCCGGACCAGGCGCAGGAAGGCCTTGAGCCCGGTGATGACCTCGTGGTTGTCGGTGAGACCGTCCACGGTGTCCTCGAAACGCCGGGCGAGCCCGGTGATCCGGCGCTCCAGGGCCTCGTCGCCGTCGCGCAGGTCGGCGCCGAGCGTTCCGACGTCCTCCCGGAGCCGCTCGGCCGACTCGGTCAGCGCGGTCACCTCGGCGGCCAGGCCGTCCACCCTGGCGGCGAGCGAGACGATGTCCTCGCGGGGGTGGCGGGCCTCGCTCATCAGCGTGGTGACCCGATCGCGCAGGTGGGACAGGTAGGCCCCGGCCGGACGGAAGCAGGTGCTCAGCAGGTAGAAGCCGGCGAAGTAGTAGCCCACCGAGGCGCCGGATAGGTAGGTGATGACGGCCAGGATCACCGCGGAGAGGAGGTGACCGCCGATGGCGAACCGGCGCATCCGCCCGGCGATCTCCAGCGCCTCGGCCTCGTGCCCCTCGGGCACCTGGATGCCGCGCTCCCTGGACACGTGGATCTCGTGGACCACCTGGCGTGCCCCGAAGTAGAGGTTCCACGGCAGGGTGAGGAGCACGATCAGCCAGATCAGGCTGATCGCGCCGAGCCCGAGCGACAGGAACGTGGAGAGCGGGACGTCGGCGTACACGAGCAGCCACGCCGCGACCACCGTGCTGACGAGCGCGACCAGGAAAATCCACCATTTCATGAACTGAGAATTTCGAAGATCGCCAAGCCGAGGGAGAGCGTACGCACTCAGCGGCGGCTGAGCACTCCTACTCAGATTGCGGAGTCGTCCGGGGTTTCCGGAGAGCCGCCGATGAAGGTGTGCAGGGCCGGATCGCCGAGCACCTCGGCCATCTCGGCCGCGTGGCGCACCGCCGGCGGTTCGAGCGTGAGCCGGGCGGTCCTGACGGTTTCCGCGTCCATGGCCGGACGAGTGTCCCACGACCGCCGATCGGCCCGGGCTCGACGGGGCACGGGCCTCCCCGGCGGAACCGCGGCGCCGGAGCCGCACGCGGTCAGGCCGGGTTGACGGAGCGGTCGACGCTGCCGGGGGCCAGGACGTGTTCGATGACCATGACGGCGGCGCCGATCACGCCCGCGCGGTCGCCCAGCTCGCTGCCGGTGATCGTCAGATGCTGGGTGGCCAGCGGCAGCGACCTGCTGTAGATCACCTCGCGAAGGCCGGCGAGCACCTGCTCCCCGGCCTCGGAGATGTCGCCGCCGACCACGATCACCGAGGGGTTGAAGAAGTTGACGATCGAGGCGAGCACGTCGCCGACCTCGCGGCCCGCCTGCCGGATGAGCTGGACGGCCTGGGTGTTGCCGCCGCGCACCAGACGGACCACGTCGCGGCTGTCCTCGGCCGTCACCCCGGCCGCGCAGAGTTTGGCCGAGATGGCGGCGCCGCTGGCGACGGCCTCCAGGCAGCCGACGTTGCCGCAGCGGCAGACGGTGTCGAGGGCCGAGGCCACCTGGATGTGGCCGATGTCGCCCGCCGCGCCCTGGGCGCCCCGGTGCAGGCGGCGGTCGCTGATGATGCCGCAGCCGATGCCGGTGCCGATCTTGACGAAGATGAGGTGGTCGGCCTCGGGGCGGGCGGCCCAGTGCTCGCCCAGCGCCATGATGTTCACGTCGTTGTCGACGAGGACGGGCGCGCCGAGGCGCGAGCCGAGCCACTCCGGGACGGGGAAACCGTCCCAGCCCGGCATTATCGGCGGGTTGACCGGGCGTCCCGAGCTGTGCTCGACCGGGCCGGGGAGACCGACGCCGATGCCGCAGATCTCCTCGGGGCGGTGGCCGGTCTCGGCGAGCATCTCCTCGAAGGTGTGCTGGAGCCAGCCGAGCGTCTCCTCGGGGCCGCGGTCTATCGGCACCTCGGCCGCGCGCTCCGCCAGGACCGTGGTGCCGAGGTCGGTGACCGCCACCCGGGCATGGGTGGCGCCGAGGTCGGCGGCGAGGACGACGCGGGCGGTGCGGTTGAACGTGAAGGCGACGGCGGGCCGGCCTCCCGAGGAGATGGCCTCCTCGGTCGGGACGATCCACTGCCGGCTCAGCAGCGCGTCGAGGCGCTGGGCCAGGGTGGACCTGGCCAACCCGGTCAACTGGATCAGCTCGGCCCGCGTCCTGGCCCGACCGTCGCGCATGATGTTCAGAAGCGCCCCCGCGCCGGCGATCGAGCCGTTCGCTTCGCTAAGCATGCGCACAGTCAACACTCCTTGTTTCCGCCACGTCAAAGCGACTTACGCCCTCCACCTGCCCCATTATGCCTATTGGTGATTTTCTTTTGCTTAGTCATCGACATAAGGGAGCCCGCGTGCCCGCGGGAGGTCAGGGCCGGGCGTCCCCGCCCGTCGCGCCGGGGGGCCGGCCGAGGCGCCTGAAGAAGGCGGCCACCGCGTAGGGGTCGACGGGGTCGGTGAGCAGCTCCAGCATCTCCTGCCTCCGCTCCGGGGCGACCTTGAACGGGTGGCCGAACACGTGCGGGCTCTCCCCGTCGCCCAGCAGCCGGGTCAGCATCAGGTCTCCCGGCAGCGCCTGCCCGGAGAGCAGCTCGTCGGCCAGCGTCACCCGCCCCCCGTCCCCGTCTCCGCCCTCGGCGGCGGCCACGGTGATCTCGTGCCCGGAGACGTCGAGGACCTCCCACAGGCGCAGCGGCGTCCGCCGCCACGACTCCAGCAGTGCCACCTCGTCGTCGCGCAGCCACTCGGCGCGCGCGTCCAGGAACTCGCCGACCACGTCGTTCTCGAACAGGGCCAGGTCCGCCAGGGCGGGCTCGGCCACCCGGACGCTCAGCGCGATCAGGTCCTCGATCAGCCGCCTGCGGGCCGGGCGGTAGGCGTACGCGAGCAGCTGCCGGTACAGGTGCGCGGCGCGCTCGGGCAGCGGGGCGCCGGGGTCGGTGCGGCACGCGGCGTACTCGGCCGCGTCGTGCACGGCCGGAGCCAGGCCGGGGGCCAGGGAGAGCACCTCGGAGATCAGCCCGGACGCCTCGAACGAGCGGCCCTCGCCCTCGGCGGACCTGGCGATCAGCAGCAGCGCGGCCGGTTCGGTGCGGGGCAGTGCCTCGACCAGTGCCGGGCCGAGCGGTTCGCGCTCCACCTCGTCGGCGATCCTCGCCAGCACCGTGTCGGAGCGGGACAGGTAGGTGACGGCCTTGGAGAGGTCGGTGCCCTCGCCGTAGGTGCGCAGCGCGCTGCGCACCAGGGCCAGCCTGATGATGTCCAGCGGCGCCAGGTCGGCGACCGACGCCGTGTCCCACGGCGCCCCCACGATGCCCACCCTGCCGCCGCGCACCTCCAGCGAGGCGTTGCGCAGCAGCGGGGCCAGCGGCGGCAACGGATCGGCGAACGTCTCCGGGGCCTTCATCAGCAGCTCCAGGACCACCACGTCGACCGGTACGCCCGGGCTGGGCTCCAGCCCCTCCGCGAAGGCGCGCAGCGCGTCGAGGGCCTGCTCGCCGAACTCCTGGACGACCCGCATCACCCGTTCCGCCGGAACGTCGTCCAGCTCGACGGCCGACAGTTCCAGGACGCCGTCGCGCAGGCGCAGCGCGATCACCTGCTCGGGCTCCAGGCGGGCCAGCCAGCCCTCGGGGCCGGTCAGGGCGGGCTCCCCGGTGTCGAGGGAGGTCAGCACCCGGCCGCCCCCGGCCAGCGGCACCCCGTCGCCGTCGGCCAGCCGCGCCCACAGCCGCAGGTCGTCGGAGGCCGGCAGCACCCCGCTCGCCAGCTCGGCCCGGGTGACGAGGTGCGTCAGCACCGCGCCCTCGCTCAGCCTCAGAAGGTCGCTCATCCCCCCATTGTTCTCGACGTCCGGGCATGGCGACGCCGCCCTCCCCTCCACGAGGTCGCGCATGCTCGTGGAGGGGAGGGCGTCCGGGACACCTCCCCGGGATCTGCTCGGGATGGGCGATCCCCGGGGCCCGTGTGTGCCCGGAGTGTTCCCCGCCGGACTCGATCGAGCCCGGCGGGGAGACCCCTTACGGCCTGGTCAGGCCGAGGGTGTAGGAGCCGGAGCCGCTGTAGGCGTGCACCCGTACGCGGTAGGTGCCCGCGGTGCCGCTGTAGGTGAAGGCCTCGTCGGGGTTGGGGGAGGTTCCGCTGGCCACGGTCGTCCAGGTGGAGCCGCTCAGCTTCTGCAGGTAGGCGTCGTAGTCGGTGCCGTTGGGCCCGTCCAGGCAGACGCGGTGGACGCCCGCGGCGGCGCTGTAGCCGGCGGTGCCGGGCTGGTAGGCGTTGGCGTTGGACGTCAGCGAGCCGGTGTAGGAGCTCTGGTAGCCGCTGCAGCCGGTGGGCGGGGTCCCGCTGGTCACCAGGGTGAGCCCGTACGCCGACAGGATCTCGTTGATCGGCTGGTGGTAGGTGGTGCCGCCGACGGTGCAGTTGCCCGAGCCGCCGGAGGTGACGCCCTGGGCCTGGCTGCCGGAGATGTAGGAGCCGCCGGAGTCGCCGGGTTCGGCGCACACGGTGGTGCGGGTCAGGCCGGTGATGGTGCCCTCGGGGTAGGTGACGCTCGTGTTGTGCTGGCTGATGGTGCCGCAGCGGTACTGGGTGGTGGAGCCGGAGCGGCAGATGGAGCTGCCCACGACCTGCTGGGTGGAGCCGGTCACCGGAAGGATGCCCGCGCTGTAGCCGTTCACCACCCCGGTCGGGGTCCAGTTGGAGTTGACCGCGACCCACGCGTAGTCGTTGCCGGGGAAGGACGAGCCCTGGAAGGTGCCCTGGGCGACCTGGTTGTAGCCCTGGGTGGCGGTGCCGGCCGTGCCGCAGTGGCCGGCGGTGGCGAAGCCGCCCTGGCCGCCGCGGGTGACCGAGAAGCCGACCGAGCAGCGTCCGCCCATGTAGAAGGCGTCGCCGCCGCGGACGTCGTAGAGCGGCCTGGGCTTCTCCTGCGAGGCCTCGACGCGGACGAGTGCCTTGTCCACGCCGCTGCCGTCCACGAACGCCTGCGCCTCGGCGACGTCACCGGCCAGCACGACGACGCTGTTGCTCCGCACGTCGACGTACCAGGACGGGACCGACCTCGGTGCGGAGGCCACGAGCCGGTCGAGCCGCTCCTTGGCCATGTCGAGCGTGGCCAGGGAGTTCTTGAAGAGCTTGACCTCCGCGCCCGACCTGGCGAGCGACGCGATCTTGGTGGAGTCGTTGGTGGCGACCACGAGGTCGGAGGTGGGGCCGGTCACCCAGGCTCCGGCGAAGGAGGTGCCGAGCCGCCCGCGGAGGACGGGCTCGACCTTGGCGGCGGCGGCCTCGTTGACCAGCCGGGCCGCGGCCTGCTCGCCGGTACCGCCGAGGTCGCGCCGGATGGCGTCGACCAGGCCCGGAGACGGCTTGGCGGTGGCCTCCACCAACGTTCGGGCCTCAGCGAGGGTGTAGGGGGCGGCGGTCTCGCCAGGTCCCTGATGGGCGATGGCGGGGGTGGCCACCATGGCGACGGCGAGCGCGAAGCCCGCTGTCACGGCACTTCTGCGGAGCATGGGTTCTCTCCTCATGTGGGGGGTGCCGTAAACGTAACGGTGTGCACATGAGGCTCACCTCTACCGAATGTCCCCTACCGTCACGTTATGGAGAGGTGCCCAGCCCGGGGTTGTCGACCAGCCAGGCGGCGTACCGCCTGCTCCGCCCGACCGCGTCGGCGTGCGCGGCCTTCGCGTGTTCGAGGATCGCCGCGGCGGCTCTGGCGGTGGCCGCCTCCGGGTGCCAGCCGAACAGCTGCCGCCAGCGCAGCGGGGCCCCGGCCAGCGGCACCAGCTTCAGCCCCTCGGCGGGCTGGAAGGTCGCCTGGCAGAGCGCGGCGGCGCGGCCGACCTTGGCCAGGTGCATGCAGGTGGCCACGTCGGTCTCGTAGATGGTCTTGGGGGTGAAGCCGGCGCGGGCGCAGGCCGTGGCGAAGCAGTCGCCGAAGCAGCTGTCGCCGGGGGTGACGGTCCACTGCTCGTCGGCCAGCTCGGCCAGTTCCACCTCCTCTCTGTCGACCAGCGGATGGTCCTCGTTGAGCAGTACGAAGACCGGGTCGGTGCCCACGGTCGACCACACCACCGGCCCCTCCACCGGCGGCGGGCTCTCCCCGCAGGCGCCGATGAACGCGAAGTCGATCCGGCCCAGCATCACCATGGTGGTGAGCTCCTTGGCGGACCAGGAGGTGTGGGTGCTCACGGGAGTGGACGGCCAGGCGGTGGCGAGGCGGTCCATCAGGCCGCCGAGTATCGGGCCGTTGGTGGCGCCCAGCCGGTAGCTGGGGATGTCGGCGTTCGCGTTGGCGAATCGAAGCGCCTCCTCCTGGAGTTCCCGGGCCGCGGGCAGGAGCACCATCGCGCGTGACAGGACCAGCTCCCCCAGGGGCGTGGGCCGCGCGCCGTTGTGGTCACGTTCGAAAAGAGCTCCCCCGAGGACCCGCTCTATTCGTTTGAGCTGTGCCGTCAGTGCGGGTTGGGCCAGTCCGAGGTGGGTGGCGGCCTTGGTGACGCTACCGGCCTGCGCCACCGCGCGCACGATCTTGAGGTGTCGGAGCTCGAGATCCATACCGGGAACGTAAGGCCGCTACGTTATGCCTGCAATGCAAACTTGTCATGAAATATGACTCAATTTTGTCGAATCGTTCCAAAAGGGGTTCTGGTCCGGAAATCAGGGCATCTTGGGGCGACCGTTGGCGCCTGCCGGGGGCCGAATCCAGAAGATCCCGATTCTCATGGTGGACAGTCGGCGCCGGTGTCCGGCATCCGAGATTTCCGCGATTCGGATTTCACCCGCGTTTCGGGCGCCGGGCACGCCGATATCCGGCGTCCGGGATTCCCGTACGGGCGAAAGAGGCGGACGCGCCGACGTCCGCCGTCATGCTCAGCGAGGGGCCGCTGGGTTCGCCCGGCGGGTGAATCGCTTCCCTGTCACGGGTCCGGGCCGGTCAGGGCTGGGAGGCGCCGCGGCGGGCGGCCTGCCGGGAGGCGATGATCCTCTCCAGCTGTGCCGTCAGGGCGGGTGCCCCTGGACGGTTGTCGATCTCGTCGTGCGGCACGACGGGTGGTTCGTCCACCCTGATGGCCCGCAGGTAGTCCTCGAAGCGGTCGAGCTTGCCCGCGTCCCTGGCGAGCCCCCTGGCCTCCAGCCGGGAGCGCAGCGCCGCGCCGTCCGAGCGGACCCAGAGGAGGTGTACGGGCGGCCCGCCCAGCCGCCCGACCCAGCGCTCCCACACCGCCGCGTCGTGTACCTGGGTGGTGAAGGGACCTTCCAGTATCACCGGGCAGCCGTGCGAGCGGATCTGCCGGGCGACCTCGGTCAGCCCGTCGTACTCGTACCGCTTGATGTGCTCGTCGTACCAGGGGCCTTCGCGTTCCCCGTCGTCGCGGCCGTGGGCGCGGAGGGTGGCGGCGACGAAGCCGCCGTAGACGGTGTCCTTGTCGAGCAGCGCGGGAGGTGGGTCGAGCAGCGCCGGCAGCGCCGCCGCGACCGTCGACTTCCCCGCTCCCGGGGGCCCGCTCACCACCCAGAGCGGTGCCGCCCCGTCCGCGCCCATCTCGCTCTCAGTCCTTCCAGGCGCCGGCCACGCTCTCCGCGACGGCGGGCGCCTGGGCGAGGCCGGCCTGGAAGGCGGGGCGCCACAGGGCCGGGTCGAGGACGTTGACGCCGAACACGGCGACCGACGCCT
Organism: Streptosporangium sp. NPDC049644; assembly: GCF_040675205.1. Taxonomy (NCBI): domain Bacteria; kingdom Bacillati; phylum Actinomycetota; class Actinomycetes; order Streptosporangiales; family Streptosporangiaceae; genus Streptosporangium; species Streptosporangium sp. NPDC049644. The sequence continues at coordinate 21,920 of NZ_JBFAOJ010000118.1, forward strand.
CGTCGGGGACGATGTGCGCCACCGCCGCGTCCCCCAGCTCGGCCAGCTCGGCCTCGAAGCGCGCCCTCGGTGAGACGTGCGCCAGCGGTTCCAGGATGACCACGGCCGAGCTGCCCGCCGCCAGGTCGGCGTTGGTCGCCGAGCGCACCCCGCCGTCCATGTAACGGCGCCCGCCGATCTCCACCGGCGGGAACACACAGGGGACCGCGCAGCTGGAGGCGACCGCGGACACCAGCGGCGCCCCCGAGTCGCGTTCCCAGACCACGAACTCGCCGGTCGCCGCGTCGACCGCGGTGATCAGCAGGCGGCGCTCCGGCCACTCCTTGACGGGCAGCCGGTCGCCGATCGTCTCGATCCTGGCGCCGGTGTCCTTGGTGGCCAGGGCCAGCTCGCCGACCCGGCGCCGGGCCTCCCGCGGCTCCAGGGACGGGTCGTACAGCACGCCGAAGGCGGCCATGACCGCCTCCATGTCCACCGCGGAGACGGTCGCGGACTCGGTGTCCGCCTGGACGCCGACCGAGCTCTCCAGGTCGACCTCGGTGGCGACCAGCGTCCCGACCACCGAGCCGGCCGAGGTGCCGACCACCAGGTCGGCCTCTCCCAGCTCCAGTCCCGCCTTGCGCAGGCCCGTGATGATCCCCGCCTCCCAGGCGATGCCCGCCACGCCTCCGCCACCCAGTACCAGTGTTCTCGTCATGCGGCCTATTCTTACCCGAATATCCCTCTGGAGCCGAGGGGAGGCGGCTGGGCGAGCTCCGGTGAACGGGCAGGCCGATAACCTCAATGTAAGTTGAGGTCAAGATAGACTGCCCTATGCCCAACAATCCGGAGATAACCATCGGCCAGCTCTCCTCGCGCAGCGGGGTCGCCGTCTCCGCCCTGCACTTCTACGAGGCCAAAGGTCTGATCCGCAGCCGCCGCACCGCGGGCAACCAGCGCCGCTTCTCCCGTGACACGCTGCGCAGGATCGCCTTCATCCGGGTCTCCCAGCGGGTCGGGATCCCGCTTCGGACCATCCAGGAGGCGTTGTCCGCGCTTCCCGACGGGCGGACCCCCACCCGGGAGGACTGGGCGAGGCTCTCGGCGATGTGGCAGGACGAGCTCGACGACCGCATCAGGCAGCTCGAACGCCTCCGGCACGGGCTGACCGAGTGCATAGCCTGCGGCTGCCTCTCGCTGGACCGCTGTGCGCTGGCCAACCCGGACGACGTGGCCGCGGCGAGCGGGCCGGGCTCGCGGCTGATGGTCGCTCCCCGCCGGGAGAGCGCCCCCGGCTGCGGGTCGGAGTAGCCCGGGGTGGACGCGGTGGGCGGGACACCTCCCCGGCCGCCGCCCTCTCCGTGCGGTACGCGGTGATCCGGCACGGGTTTGTTAGTTGTCTGTTCAAACTATTGACGGCGCGGGGTCCGGCATGTGAACCTCTGGGCGTTCATGCACGCGCATCATGGGCGGTTGAAGGTCAGGGCCCCGTCACCTGATCGTGCATGGCGGTTTGTCCGTTGCATTGCGAAGGGAAGCCGTACATGCGAAGAAGGCTGTTCAGCATGCTCACCGCCGCGGCGGTGGCGTGCGCGTCGGTCGGCGTGGCCGTCGCGGGCGGGGTCGCCCCGGCGTCCGCGTCCGGGACCGCCGCCACCGCCGCCACCGCCGAGACGTACACCTGGAAGAACGTCAGGATCGACGGTGGCGGGTTCGTGCCGGGGATCGTGTTCAACCAGAAAGAGAAGAACCTGATCTACGCCCGCACCGACATCGGCGGCGCCTACCGCTGGGAGCAGGCGAGCAAGACCTGGACTCCGCTGCTCGACTGGGTGGGCTGGGACAAGTGGGGCTACAACGGTGTGGTCAGCCTGGCCACCGACCCGGTGGAGACCAACCGGGTCTACGTCGCCGCCGGGATGTACACCAACAGCTGGGATCCCAACAACGGCGCCATCCTGCGCTCCGCCGACAAGGGCGCGACCTGGCAGGCCACCGCGCTGCCGTTCAAGCTCGGCGGCAACATGCCCGGCCGGGGGATGGGCGAGCGGCTGGCCGTCGATCCCAACAAGAACAGCATCGTCTACCTCGGCGCGCCCGACGGCAACGGCCTGTGGCGCAGCACCGACAAGGGCGTGACCTGGGCCAAGGTCACCTCCTTCACCAACCCGGGTGACTACGCCGCCGACCCCTCCGACCCCAACGGCTACCTCAGCCACCGCCCCGGCGTGGTCTGGGTGACCTTCGACCCGAGCTCGGCGACCGCGGGCAACACCACGCAGAAGATCTACGTCGGCGTCGCGGACAAGGCGAACACCGTCTACAGCTCCTCCGACGGCGGGACCACCTGGAGCAGGGTGGCCGGGCAGCCCACCGGCTACATCGCGCACAAGGGCGTGCTCGACCACGTCAACCACACGCTCTACATCGCCACCAGCGACACCGGCGGCCCGTACGACGGCGCCAAGGGCGACGTGTGGAAGCTCAACACGACCACCGGCGCCTGGACCCAGATCAGCCCGGTTCCCTCCAGCTCGGCCGACGACTACTTCGGCTACAGCGGTCTCACCATCGACCGGCAGAACCCCGGCACGATCATGGTCGCCACCCAGATCTCCTGGTGGCCGGACGTCATCTTCTTCCGCTCCACCGACTCCGGGGCGACCTGGACCCGCGTCTGGGACTTCACCTCCTACCCGAACCGTAGCTTCCGCTACACGATGGACATCTCCTCCTCGCCGTGGCTCACCTTCGGGGCCAACCCCCAGCCGCCGGAGACGACGCCCAAGCTCGGCTGGATGACCGAATCGCTGGAGATCGATCCGTTCGACGGCAACCGCATGATGTACGGCACCGGCGCCACGCTCTACGGCACCGAGGACCTGAAGAAGTGGGACACCGGCGGCCAGTTCACCATCAAGCCGATGGTGAGGGGACTCGAGGAGACCGCGGTCCTCGACCTGATCAGCCCGCCCTCGGGAGCTCCGCTGGTCAGCGGTCTCGGTGACATCGGCGGCTTCCGGCACACCAACCTCGACGCCGTACCGCCCATGATGTTCACCTCGCCCAACTTCACCTCGACGACCAGCCTCGACTACGCCGAGACCAACCCGTCGGTCATGGTCCGCGCGGGCAACTTCACCGACTCCGACCGGCCGAACGACAGCCACGCCGCGTTCTCCACCGACGGTGGCGCCAACTGGTTCCAGGGCACCGAGCCGAGCGGGATCAACGAGGGCGGCACGATCGCGGCCGCGGCCAACGGGTCCAGGTTCGTCTGGGCGCCCAAGGACGTGGGCGTGCACTACTCGGTCGGCTACGGCAACTCGTGGACCGCCTCCACCGGGCTTCCGACCAATGCCGTGGTGGAGTCCGACCGGGTGAACTCCAACAGGTTCTACGGCTTCAGCGCCGGGAAGTTCTACGCCAGCACCAACGGCGGCGCCTCCTTCGCGGCCACCGCCGCGACCGGGCTGCCCACCGAGGGCAACGTCAAGTTCAAGGCCGTACCCGGCCGCGAAGGCGACATCTGGCTGGCCGGGGGATCGACGACCGGTTCGGGCATCTGGCACTCCACCAACGGTGGCGCGTCGTTCACCAAGCTCTCGAACGTCACGAGCGCCGTCAACATCGGCTTCGGCAAGTCCGCCACCGCCTCCGGCTACCAGGCGCTGTACGCGGTCGCCACGGTCGGCGGCGTCAACGGTGTGTTCCGCTCCGACGACGCCGGCGCGAGCTGGGTCAGGATCAACGACGACCAGCACCGGTACGGCAACGCGGGTGAGGCGATCACCGGCGATCCGCGCGTCTACGGCCGTGTCTACCTCGGCACCAACGGCCGAGGCATCCTGTACGCCGACAACGGCGGGGTCGTTCCGCCGGTCGACACCGTCCCGCCGACCAAGCCGGGCACTCCGGTCGCCTCGGCGATCACCTCCTCGGGGGCGACGCTCACCTGGACGGCCTCGACGGACGCCGTCGGGGTGAGCGGTTATGACGTCTACCGTGAGGCCGGGGCGACGGATGTCAAGGTCGGCTCGCCGACCTCGGCGTCGTTCGCGCTGACCGGGCTGACCTCCGACACCTCGTACACCTTCTACGTGATCGCTCGTGACGCCGCGGGGAACAGCTCCACCGCCTCCGACCCGGTGACCTTCAGGACCCTCACCGGGCCGGTCGGCGGCGGCTGCACCGCGACCTACGCGGTGTCCAACTCCTGGCCTGGCGGCTTCCAGGGTGAGGTGACCGTGAAGAACACCGGCACCTCGGCGACCACCGGCTGGACCGTCAAGTGGTCGTTCCCGAACGGTCAGACGATCACCCAGCTCTGGAGCGGTGTGCACACCCAGACCGGCGCCGACGTCACCGTGAAGAACGCGAGCTGGAACGGGGGCCTGGCCGCCGGAGCCTCCACCTCGTTCGGCTTCGGTGCCTCCTGGACAGGTACCAACGGCGTTCCCGCCAACGTCACCTGCACCGCCCCCTGACGGCGCTTTCCGCGCCCACGAACGGTGTTTTCCTGACGGCCTGGTCACCCCGGAGGGGCGGCCGGTGAGGGAGACCTGCCGGTGCGGCCCGTCGCCGAGGCCGGGGGGTCCAGACCGTCGGACGCCCGGGCACTACTCGGCAGGGATAACCTGCAGTTCCCAGAGCGGGCGCGGCG
>NZ_JBFAOJ010000119.1:0-26362 GCF_040675205.1 Streptosporangium sp. NPDC049644
CCCGGCCCGCGCCGGGGCGCGTTCGCGTGTCCGGTGTCGTGCGTGATGGGGGAGATCATGGCTGTGTGTCGTAGCTCACGTAGGCAAGCCTAACCAAATGAGTTACTTTAGGTGTGCCTAACCTATGGTACGCTCCTGAGAGGTCGCACCCCCGTGTATGTATGCGTCTGCCGCGCGGTCACCGAGAATGAGGTGCACGACTGCATCTCGGCAGGGGCGAAGAGTGCTCGCCAGATTCGCGACGCTACGGGTGCCGGTGGCGACTGCGCTTCTTGCGTGCGCAAGATCTGTGCGATCCTGAAGCGGTCTGAGGATCTGATTCCGACCGCATAGCACGAGGAGCCCGCCATGCAGGGCGACAAGAAAATCATCGAGCTGCTCAACGAGCAGTTGACCGCGGAGCTGACCGCGATCAACCAGTACTTCCTGCACGCCAAGATGCAGGAGAACTGGGGATACACCAAGCTTGCGAAATACACTCGCGAAGAGTCCATGGACGAGATGCGGCATGCGGAGAAGCTCACCGACCGCATCCTCTTCCTTGAAGGACTGCCCAACTACCAGAAGCTGGGCATCCTGCATATCGGCCAGACCGTCGCGGAGCAGCTCCGCGCCGACCTGGACGTCGAGCTTGAGGTGGTCGGCCGCCTGAGGCCCGCCATCGCCCTGATGCGTGAGAAGGGCGACATCACCTCGGCCCGCATCTTCGAGGAGATCCTTGAGGACGAGGAGCACCACATCGACTATCTGGAGACCGAACTGGGGCTGATGGACAGTCTCGGGGAGCAGCTCTACCTCGCCCGCTACGCCGAGCCGCCGTCGCCCTCTTGAGGTGAATTGAGTAGAACACGCCCGCCGGATCCCCTCTGGTAGGGCGTGTTCTGCTTTGCCGGTCAATCCTTTGGTACGCCTGTGCTTTCGAGGGACTTCCAAGGTGGGAGACCTACTCCGAAAGCCTCGGCCGTTGCGGGATGACTATCCGGGATTTATCAGTGTTTGCCCAGGTCAATGGATAGGTCAACGACGAGTCAAACCGCGCGCTGTACCCGGGAAACGATCCTCTAAGGTCCTACGATCGCAACATGACCTGTGTACTACTCGCCGAGGATGACACCTCGATTTCCGAGCCACTGGCGCGAGCTCTGCGCCGCGAGGGTTATCAAGTAGAGGTGAGCCCTGACGGCCCGCAGGCTCTGGAGCGGGCTCTGTCGGGTGGCATCGACCTGATCGTTCTCGACCTCGGGCTGCCCGAGATGGACGGCCTGGAGGTGGCCAGGCGCATCCGCGCCGAAGGCCATGGAACTCCGGTGTTGATCCTCACCGCCCGCGTCGACGAGGTCGACACCGTGGTGGGCCTCGACGCCGGGGCCGACGACTACGTCACCAAACCGTTCCGCCTCGCCGAGCTGCTGGCGCGCGTCCGCGCCCTGCTGCGGCGCGGTACGTCCGAGACGCCCGTGGTCCAGGGCGTGCGCATCGACGCCGACTCCCGTCGGGCGTGGATGGGCGACAAGGAGCTGCATCTGACCACCAAGGAGTTCGACCTGCTGAGGGTCCTGGTCCGCGACGCCGGAAAGGTGGTCACCCGCGAGCAGATCATGCGCGAGGTGTGGGACACCAACTGGTGGGGCTCGACCAAGACCCTGGACATGCACATCTCGTGGCTACGCCGGAAACTCGGTGACGACGCCGCCAAGCCCCGGTACATCACAACCGTTCGAGGGGTCGGCTTCAGGTTCGAGCGCGAGTAGGAAATGCGCCGACGCCTGCTCTCCTCAACCCTCCTCGTTGCGGTCATCGGGGTGTTGCTGCTTGGCATACCCCTCGCCGTGGCGGTCAACAGGCTCATCGAGGAGGAGGCGACCCAGCAGCTCGCCTCCCATGCCAAGAGCCTGCTGGGGGAGGTCGAGTACGCCCGGATCCAGGATCAGCCCATCGACGAGCAGCAGCTGGAGCGTAAGTATTCCCAGCTTTACATTCAGATCTATGCAAAAGGCACGCCTCCCCAGGTGATAACGGTGGGCACAGAGCCTCCCGAGAGTCAGAAGATGACCGCGGACGCACAGTCGGAGAACGGCGTGTACGTCGCGGTCAGCCGGGACAAGACGGAGGTGGAGCGTGAGGTCCGCGCATGGCTCTTCCTCATCCTGGGGCTCGCCGCGGCTGCCCTCGCGGTCGCGGTCGGGCTTGCCATCGTGCAGTCGCGCCGCCTGACGTTACCGCTCAGCGACCTTGCGATGATCGCTGAGCGGCTCGGCTCCGGTGACGCGAGGCCGAGCAAGCACCGCTACGGCATCCAGGAACTCGATCGGGTGGCCGAGGTGCTCGACCGTAGCGCGACCCGCATCTCCGATCTCCTGGCCAGGGAGCGGGAGTTCGCGACCGACGCCTCCCACCAGCTCCGCACCCCGCTCACCGGCCTGACCATGAGACTTGAGGAGATCGTCGCCGCCGCGGACGAGCCGGGAATCGTCAAGGAGGAGGGCGAGGCCGCCATCGTGCAGGCCGAACGGCTCACCGCGGTTATCGACGAGTTGCTGGCCACCGCCAGACGACAGCGTCAGGCGCAGGCCGAGAGCGTCAAACTCGATGCGCTGCTCGACCAGCAGTTCATCGAGTGGGGCCCGGCGTTCCGCAGGGCCGGGCGGCAGCTGAGGCTGACGGGCACGCGTGGGCTCCAGGCGCTGGGCACCGGCGGCGGCATCAGTCAGGTGATCTCCACCCTGCTGGAGAACTCGCTGGAGCACGGCGGTGGCACGGTGACCGTGACCACCAGCGCCAAGGACAGATCCATCGTGATCGAGGTGGCGGACCAGGGCAGGGGCATACCCGAAGACCTCGCCCCGAGGATCTTCGAGCGGAACGTGAGCGGGGCCGGCGGTACGGGTCTCGGCCTGCCCCTGGCGAGGGCGCTGGCCGCCGCCGACGGGGGGCGCCTGGAGTTGGTGCGGCCGCGTCCCGCGGCGTTCGCCTTCTTCCTGCGCGAGGTGGGCGACACGGGCAGGAACCGGGTCGTCCGGGGACCCGCCTGAGCGGGCCCTAGCGGGGCAGGGTCGGCGGCGAGTTCTCCTCCGAACTCTTGTTCAGCAGGTACACGTGGCCGTTGACCTGGCTCTTCGACGCCGCCGGCGGACTCACGTCGGCACCGGGCAGGAAGACCCACTTCTTGTACGACCAGAACCTGAAGAGGGTCCCGAGGGCGGTGCCGGTGAGCATGGCGATGTTGTAGCTCAGCGGATCCTGCAGGCCCAGGGTGTAGGTCACGAAGCCGATCACCAGCAGCGAGATCAGCAGGCCGATGGCGTTGAGTATGAAGAACAGGGTGTACTCGCGGGCCAGGCCACTCTGCTCCCGGTGCCTGAAGGTCCAGTAGCGGTTGCCGAGATAGGCGAAGGTGGCCGCGACGATCGTGGCGATGACCTTGGAGGTGAGCGGCCCCCAGCCGATGCCGAACCGGAGCAGGTTGGTGCCGCCCGTGTCGATCACGAAGGCGACCGCACCGATCGTGCCGAACTTGGCCAGTTCTCGCGCCAGTTCGGCGAGCCGCCGGTAGGCCTGTCGGAGAAACTCCACGTTTCCTGCACGGTCCTTTCGGGGGTCGGCCACTGATCCGCCACGTTGGAGGACCTCGAACACTGTCGAGCCAGGTTACCGGTGCTCGGCCACGCTCCGCGCGGCATCGCTCCACCGGAGCACATAGTCGTCATCAAGCGCTATTTCAATAAATATCGCATAACGCCGGTTAAATCGGCTCGTCCGACGTTACGCTAATCCGGTAGATCACGGAATGCCGCTGGAGAACCGTGATCGGTCCTGACGGACTGCCGTACGCGACGGCCACTACCCCGGGGATCAACCCTTGCGCCGCCGACTCCTCGCTCTGATTCTCGGTCTGTCGATGATGACCGGCTGCGGCGCGAAGAGAGACGAGCAAGGCGCCGCCCCCGAGGCCGGACCGTCGCGCGAGACGTCCGCCGGGGTGGAGCTCGCGGAGGCGATCCAGGCCTTCACGCTGCTGAGAAGGCTTGACGATGCCTGGCGTGACCGGGACTGCGCGGCCGTCGGCAGGCTCACCACCTGGGCGGAGCATGCGCTGGGCGGTCGTGCCTGTGAGGCGACCCGGAACGGCCGCCCAGCCCCCGCCAGGAAGTCCTACACCGAGGCGGAGTTCTACCTGCCCGGCGCCGCCGGCACCGACCGCTGGTTCGTCGCCCTGGCCCGCGAGCCCGACCCGGCCTACTTCCTGTTCGTCCATGAGGGGGACGAGTGGCGGCTCGGCGCGGGCCCCATCCCGATACGGGGCGAGGTCCGCGAGCCGACCGAGGGGGCGGTGCCCACCGACGACCCCGCCATGGGGGTCAGGGCCCGTCTCGTCCCGCAGCGCTACCTGACCTACCTGACCGACCCCGCGGGGGTGAGCGGGGTGACCTTCCCCAAGGACGACCCGGTACGCGGCCTCTTCGACGAGTTGGTCAGGCGCCCGCAGAAGGTACGGCCCGACCGGCTCACCGCGGACGTCCGCCTGCTCGTCGGCCCGCAGCGCGCACTGCGGCTGCCCGACGGCGGCGCGCTGGTCATCCACGCCCTGGAGATCGAATACCGGCAGCGGACCCGTTCCGGCCGATCCTCCCTGGCCCACCCGATCTACGGCAAGGCCGACCTGCGCGGCTTCACCGGCCGTGCCAGGGCGGCCGAGCTGACCGGGACCGAGATCGCGCTCGTCGCCACCGAGATCGCCGGCACGGGTGCCAGGCTCACCACGGCCGGTCTCCGCCGCGGCCTCGCCACCCTCACGGCGAGCTGAGAGCCCCGGCAGGGCGGTTCCCCTACGAGGGCCTCCTGGCGGGCGAGCCGCCTTCACGGCGGCCTGTCGCCGCACCGGGAGCGGTTGCCGGGATCGGCCGAGCGCCTCCCACCGGCCGCTCCCGGTCCCTGCCCCCGTGCCGCGTGCCGGTAAACTTAACCCCCGTGAGCAGCCCTTCCTTGGCCAGTCCCATCGGACCCGTCGTCGGCGTGATCGGAGCGGGCCAGCTGGCCCGGATGACCCAGCAGGCGGCCATCGCCCTGGGCGTCGAGCTTCGGGTCCTGGCCAACTCGTCAGACGAGAGCGCCGCCCGCGTGATCGCAGACGTACGCCTGGGCGACTACCGGTCCCTGGCGGACCTGCGCGACTTCGTCAAGGGGTGCGACGCGGTCACCTTCGACCACGAGCACGTGCCCACCGAGCACATCCGTGCCCTGGTCGAGGACGGCTTCGTCGTGCATCCCGGCGCCGACGCGCTCGTACACGCCCAGGACAAGGCGGTGATGCGCGAGCGGCTGACCGGGATCGGCGCCCCGTGCCCGCCGTGGCGGCGGATCGAGACGGCCGCCGACATCGAGGAGTTCGCCGCGGAGAACGGCTGGCCGGTCGTGCTCAAGGCGATCAGGGGCGGTTACGACGGGCGTGGCGTCTGGATCTGCCGCTCCGCGGATGACGCGGCCGAGCCCCTGGCCTCCGGGGTGCCGCTGATGGCCGAGGGGTTCGTGCCGTTCGAGCGGGAGCTCGCCGTGCTGGTCGCCCGGTCGCCGCACGGCCAGGGCGTCAGCTACCCGGTGGTGGAGACCGTCCAGCGTGACGGCATCTGCGTCGAGGTCCTGGCCCCCGCACCCGGCCTCGATCCCGAGCAGGCCGCGGTGGCCCAGCGGATCGCCCTGAACATCGCCAAGGAACTGGGCGTGACCGGGCTGCTGGCCGTGGAGATGTTCGCCACCTCCTCTGGCCTGGTGGTCAACGAGCTGGCCATGCGCCCGCACAACAGCGGCCACTGGACGATCGAGGGGGCCCGCACCTCCCAGTACGAGCAGCACCTGCGCGCGGTCCTCGACCTCCCGCTCGGCTCACCCGCGCCGGCCGCCCCCGTCGTGGTGATGGCCAACCTCCTGGGCGGTGACGACTCCGACATCTTCTCCCGGTACGAGCACGTGATGGCCCACGACCCGGGGATCAAGATTCACTTCTACGGCAAGGAGGTGCGGCCGGGGCGCAAGATCGGCCATGTCACCGCGCTCGGCACCGACCTGGAAGAGGTCCGCGCGCGCGCCCGGCACGCCGCCGTCTACCTCACCGAGGGAAGATACACCTGAGCCGGCAGGCCGGGCTGTCCCTCAAGGACACCTGGTCGTCGGCCGCCGCACCGGTCAGAGGTCCCGAGGTCGTCGAAGACCCTGGGATCATCGCCGGAAGGCCCCGGGCCCGCGAGGGCTTCGAGGCCGCCCAAGGCTCTGGCAGCACAGAAAGCCGCCGCCCCGGGGCGGAGCACGGCACCATCGCGAACGCGCGGCCGGTCGGCCGCGAGGCATAGGGAGAGAACATGACCACCGTCGGCATCGTCATGGGCAGCGACTCCGACTGGCCGGTGATGAGGCTCGCCGCCGAGGCGCTGGCCGAGTTCGGGGTGGAGTTCGAGGCCGACGTGGTCTCCGCGCACCGGATGCCCGAGGAGATGATCGCCTACGGCGCACAGGCGGCCGGGCGCGGGCTGAAGGTGATCATCGCGGGTGCCGGGGGAGCCGCGCACCTGCCGGGCATGCTCGCCTCGGTGACCCCGCTGCCGGTGATCGGTGTGCCGGTCCCGCTGAAATACCTCGACGGCATGGACTCCCTGCTCTCGATAGTCCAGATGCCCGCCGGTGTCCCGGTCGCGACGGTCGCCGTCGGCGGCGCCCGCAACGCCGGCCTGCTGGCCGTCCGGATCCTCGCTGCCGCCGACGAGGAACTGCGGGCGAAGATGGAGGCGTTCCAGCTCGCTCTCAAGGAACAGGCTCACGCCAAGGGTGCCAGGCTCCGCGCCGAGGCCGCCCAGCTCGGTGCCTGATATCGCCATCTTTGCCCGATGGCTTGGTGACATCACGGATATACGAGGACTCATCGGGAAGGGGGGAATCGACAGAGACTTTGGAGGTTGAGAATCATGAGGAACGCGATCCGCGCCCTCCTCGGGATCACGACGGCCATACTGGCGGTGTTCGGAAGCCTGGGCGCAGGCGAGAGTCACCGGCCCGCCGACTCTGACGTAAGCTCTGTATCCGCGCATTAGCCATGAGTCCGTTCGACGCTTCTGTCATTGCGGGCGTCAAAGGCGGCCCGGGTACTGTATTTCTGGAGGGCACGTCACAGACCATCCCCAGGACATGACGGAGACGTGCGAGCCTTACGGAGCGATCCGCCCGTGCGGGCGATCGGCGGCCTCAGAGCGAAGGGGATGACGACATGGAAGCGGACCTGAGCAACGCCGTCTGGCGCAGGGCGGCTCCGGGCGACGACGTCGGCGGGGACTGCGTCGAGGTGGCCGTGGTGGACGGTCTCGACGAGGGGCACAAGGCCGGTGCCGGTCCCCTGTACGTGTTGCGCGACTCCAAGAACCCCGACGGGCCGAAGTTGTTCTTCACCCAGTCGGAGTGGGACGCCTTCGTCGGCGGCGTGAAGCTCGGCGAGTTCGACAACTGACGGAGCCAGGCTCGAAGACCCCCGTCCGAGACGGGGGTCTTTCCGTTCGGTGGTCCATGCCCTTTCCTCCCCGAGTCGGCCGTGCCCGTATGGAGGCCCGTCCGGCCTTCCGGGTCTGTGCGGCCTGGCCCTGCCCGGCTCCTTTCCCCGGCCTTGAAGGAGGAGTCCTCCGAGCTGTCCCTCCCGGAACCCGGACTCCCCGCCCTGACCTGGGTGAACATCCGGCCGGCCGGGAAAGCCGCGCCGGTGGGATCGGCCACGCGCGTGAGATCGGCCGGGCGTTGTTGAAAATACAATATTCCCCAAAAGCATTCTTATACTAAATTAGGGGTGCTTTTGTGGGTTTATGTGGATATAGCGCATATGGTGATTGTTGGGAGATTAGCAGGATTGGCATGAGGAGGGGTTATGAACTTCAACATGATCTTTCCTGGAGGGGATCGGCCCGAATGCTGCGGCTGGAGGCGCCGCCGCTGGCACCGCCGCCGCTGGCGCAGGCGTTACTGGGACTGGTGGTGGTGAGGCTCCCGAGCGGTCAACGCGCGCTCGAACGGGTTCCCGGCACATGCCGGGAACCCGTTGTCGTGTTCGGAGGCGGTTCACGTCGTCCGCCCATCCTGAAGATCCTCCGCCGTTCCGGCTTCACGCTCGTCCACCTGCGGCATCGGATGCCGGGATGTGGGGAGCGCGTCCCGTATGGTGCTCCGGCCGGCCGTCGGATGTCGCCACGGCCCGCTCCGCGTATCGCGGAGCGGGGGCCGTGACGGGAGAGGCGACGGGTACGTCAGGGGCGGCCGAGGGCGCGGTAGTGCCAGCCTGCGGCTCGCCAGGTTTCGGCGTCGAGGGCGTTGCGGCCGTCGACGATCTTGCGGGAGGCCACCACGGAGCCCAGCTCCTCGGGATCCATGGTGATGAACTCCTGCCACTCGGTCAGCAGCAGCACCACATGGGCGTCCCTGGCCGCCTCCAGGGCGGAGGTGCCGTAGGAGAGCCGGGGATGGGCCCGGCGGGCGTTCTCCTGGGCGACGGGGTCGTAGACGGTGACCTGGCCACCCTGCTCGCTGATCTTGACGGCGACGTCCAGGGCCGGGGAGTCCCGGATGTCGTCGGAGTTGGGTTTGAACGCGGCGCCGAGCACGGCGACGGTGCAGTTGCGGAAGGAGCCTCCGGCCAGCTCTCGGGCCAGGTCGACCATGCGGGCCCGGCGGCGCATGTTGATCGCGTCCACCTCGCGCAGGAAGGTCAGCGCCTGGTCGGCGCCGAGCTCCCCGGCGCGGGCCATGAAGGCGCGGATGTCCTTGGGCAGGCAGCCACCGCCGAAGCCCAGCCCGGGGTTGAGGAACTTGCCGCCGATGCGGTCGTCGAAGGAGAGTGCCAGGGAGAGTTGCTTGACGTCGGCGTGCGCGGCCTCGCAGACCTCGGCCATCGCGTTGATGAAGGAGATCTTCGTGGCGAGGAAGGCGTTGGCGGCCACCTTGACCAGCTCGGCCGTGGGGTAGTCGGTGATCACCATCGGGGTGCCCATCTCCAGCATGGAGGCGTACACCTCCCGCATGACCTTCTCCGCCCGGTCGGAGGCGACGCCGAGCACGATCCGGTCGGGGTGCAGGGTGTCCTTCACCGCGAAGCCCTCGCGGAGGAACTCGGGGTTCCACGCCAGCTCGGCGCCCGCGCCGATGGGGGCCAGCCGCGCCAGCTTGTCGGCCAGACGCTGGGCGGTGCCGACCGGGACCGTGGACTTGCCGACGACCAGGCACTCGCGCGTCAGGTGGGGGGCCAGCGACTCGATCGCGGCGTCCAGGTAGGACACGTCCGCCGCGTACTCTCCCGGCTTCTGGGGGGTGCCCAGGCACAGGAAGTGCACGTCTCCGAAGGCCGCGGCCTCCTCGTACGAGGTGGTGAAGCGCAGTCGCCCGTTGGCCAGGTTGCGCCGCAGCACCTCTTGCAGGCCTGGTTCGTAGATGGGCAGGTCACCGGCCTGTAGGCGGCCGATCTTCTCCGCGTCCACGTCGAGGCTGAGGACTTCGAAGCCCAGCTCGGCCATGCAGGCGGACGTCGTCGCACCGAGGTATCCGGTTCCCACCATGGTCAGGCGGTAGGCCACTGGTGCTCCTTTCGGTTCTGCCCGATTATTTGCCGCCAGAGTATCGGCATCTGGCACTTCCACTTTGCCACCTGCATAAACGCGGGAGGGCATACCACATGAGGTGGAGCGCTCCAGTGTTTGTTGGACGTCCTACTATTTCCCTATGAGCTACCCTCTCTACGCACTGCCCGAGGAGCACCAGATGCTCCGCGAGACGGTCCGCGCCCTCGCCGACGAGAAGATCGCCCCTCGTGCCGCGGAGGTCGACGAGACCGCGGAGTTCCCCTCGGACGCCTACAAGGCTCTCGTCGCGGCGGACCTGCACGCCGTGCACGTTCCCGAGGAGTACGGCGGCGCCGGTGCCGACGCGCTCGCGACGGTCATCGTCATCGAGGAGGTGGCACGGGCCTGCGCCTCGTCCTCGCTGATCCCCGCCGTCAACAAGCTCGGGACCGTCCCGTTGCTGCTGTCGGCCTCCGAGGAGCTCAAGCAGCGGTATCTTCCGCCGGTCGCGCGGGGTGACGGGATGTTCTCGTACGCCCTGTCGGAGGCGGAGGCGGGCAGCGACGCCGCCGCCATGAAGACCCGCGCGGTCGCGGACGGCGACCACTACGTGCTCAACGGCGCCAAGATGTGGATCACCAACGCCGGTGTGTCGGAGTACTACACGGTGATGGCCGTCACCGAGCCGGGCGTCGGCGCCAGGGGCATCTCCGCGTTCGTCGTGGAGAAGGCCGACGAGGGCGTCAGTTTCGGGGCCAAGGAGCGCAAGCTCGGCATCAAGGGCTCTCCGACCCGCCAGGTCATCCTGGAGAACGTGCGGATTCCCGCCTGGAGGATGATCGGCGCCCCCGGCACCGGTTTCAAGACCGCCCTGGCCACCCTGGACCACACCCGCATCACCATCGCCGCCCAGGCGCTCGGCATCGCCCAGGGCGCGCTGGACTACGCGATCGGCTACATCAAGGAGCGCAAGCAGTTCGGCAAGGCCGTCGCCGACTTCCAGGGCGTCCAGTTCATGGTCGCCGACATGGCCATGAAGCTGGAGGCCGCCCGCCAGCTCACCTACGTCGCCGCCGCCAAGTCCGAGCGTGCCATGCACGGTGAGCCGCAGGCCGACCTCACCTTCATCTCCAGCGCGGCCAAGTGCGCCGCCTCCGACGCCGCCATGGAGATCACCACCGACGCCGTCCAGCTCCTCGGCGGGTACGGCTACACCAGCGACTACCCGGTCGAGCGCATGATGCGCGACGCCAAGATCACCCAGATCTACGAGGGCACCAACCAGATCCAGCGTATGGTGATGGCCCGGCAGCTGCTCAAGTAACCCCTGAAGTGCACGAACCCCGCCTCCGTCTCCTCAGGGGCGGGGTTCGCCGTCTCCTGGTTCCGACGCCGAACGATCACTGTTCCGGCCTGCTCGGCAGCCTTCCCGCCCTCTCCTGGTCAACGCTCTGAGCTGCGCGTTCTCCCCTCGGTACCCCTGGCTGTACCCCCGTTGGGGTGTACGCGGGAACGACCGGGAGGGCCCGCTCCTGGTGTGCTGATCACTGTCAGTCAAGCTCCGCCAAGGGGAAGATGAAATGGCAGTCAACAGCCGGCCGAGTGTCGAGCGATATCCGAGCCAGACCGGGCTCCGGGGTTTCATCCGTAGCCGTCCACTGATCAGTTTCTTCGTCCTGGCCAACCTGATGAGCTGGGCCGCCTGGGTTCCCTACATTCTCTCGGCGACCGGCCTGGGGGTGTGGGACTTCACGTTCCCCTCGCTGCTCGGCACCACGCAGTTCGCCGGCGTTCTCCCCGGCGCCTATCTCGGACCCATCCTCGCCGCGTTCATCGTGACCGCGGTCGCGGACGGCAGGGAAGGCGTCCGTCGCTGGGGCGGGCGGATGACGAAGTGGCGGGTCAGCTGGGTCTGGTACCTGGTGACCCTCGTCGGCGTTCCCGCCGTCATCATCGCCACCGGTCTCGCGGTGTCCGACGGCGACATCCACCTGCCGCCTGTCGCCGTGCTGGCGGCCTACCTGCCGAGCCTGCTGATCCAGATGGTCACCACCGGTCTGGCGGAGGAGCCCGGCTGGCGTGACTTCGCGCTGCCCCGCATGCAGCGCAGGTTCGGCCCGCTGGGCGGCACCCTCGTCCTCGGCCCGCTGTGGGGCCTCTGGCACATGCCGCTGTTCCTGAGCGAGTGGGGCGGGTGGCCGGACGTCACCTGGATGAGGGTCGGTGAGTTCGTCGCCTTCTGCTGCGTCTTCAGCGTGATCGTCACTTGGGTCTTCAACCGGACCGGCCAGAGCCTGCCGCTGATCATGCTGCTGCACGTCGGCGTCAACAACTTCATGTCGATCGCCTACGCGGACATGTTCCCGTCGATCGCCACCGCCGAGCAGGCGTCCCAGGTCACCCTGCTCGCGGGCACCACGGCGGCGATCGTGGTGCTCGCCGCGACCCGTGGCCGCCTCGGCTACCGTCCGGCCGAGGAACCCGTACCGGAGGTCGCCCGTCAGAGCTGAACGACATGTCGCAGTGCGTCAGCGCCCCGGCCGGGTCCGGCCGCTTCCGTCGGCCGCCGGGGGTCGGGGCCGTCGTCGGGTATAGGTAAAGCCATGATCTTCCTGAGGCGGACAGCCCACGTCGCCGTACTCACCCTCGTACTCACCCCGATCACCTCCGCCCTCGCCACCCCGCAGGCGGCGGCCGAACCGCGCGAGCGATCCTCGGCAGAGGCCACGGCCCTCGCCCGGCGCATGCTGGCTCAGCTCAAGGTCGCCAGGCCCCTGTCCATCCGGGGCTACAGCCGCGAGCGGTTCCAGCCCCGATCGGCGCACCGCAAGGGCAGGTGCAGCACGCGGGAGATGGTCCTGGCCCGCGACGGGCGGAACGTACGCCGCGACGCGGCCTGCCACCCGGTCAAGGGGCTCTGGTACAGCCCGTACGACGGCAAGTGGCTGAAGAGCGAGAAGTACGTGGACGTCGACCACGTGGTGCCGCTCGCCTATGCCTGGCGCTCGGGCGCCAAACGATGGAGCCAGGCCAAGCGGCGCGCGTTCGCCAACGATCTGATCCGCCCCGAACTGCTCACCGTCAGCCACTCCGCCAACATCGCCAAAGGCGGCAAAGGCCCGCAGGGCTGGCGCCCGCAACGCCGCGCCCACTGGTGCCGGTACGCGACCTCATGGATCACCGTGAAGCGCCACTACCGGCTCTTCGTGACCCGCAAGGAGAAGGTGGCCCTGCTCAACATGCTCCGCACCTGCCGAAGCTAGCGTTTGCCGGTGATCCTTGGGCGGAACTCCGCCTGGAGCACGTCGTGAAGATGCCAGGGGAGTTCTGCCGGGAGTACATCCCGCACTCGACCGTGAACCTGCTCCCCGAGGCCGGTCACGCCATCTTCGGCCAGGCCGAGCCGATCGCCGAGTTCCTCCGGGCCTGAGGTGAAAGTCGCCCGACATCGAAGGCACGGAGCAGAAAGCCCTCGGCGCAGGACACGCGGCAGGTCCTCGTACGCTCTGAGGCGACCGGTGAGCGTGGCCGGCGGTCGGGCGTTCGCGCCGGGGATTTCGGCGAGTCCGGCCACTACTTGGTCCAGACGGCCTGGGCGCCACTGTGGCCGGCACGCACCACCTCGATGGTGCCTACGACGCCGCCGATCAGGGCGAGGGCCGCCAGGGCGACCACCGTTACGGCACGCCACCGCGATCGGGGGCCGGTGCGCTCCGTACGCGACCGCGCGCCGTGTCCCATGAGACGGGCCCTCAGGGAGATACCCAGGGCCGCGAGCCAGAGCACGATGACGAACGGCAGCACCTGCTCGCCCTGCTCCGCGTGGGCTTCGACGAGCGCGCTCTCTCCGACCTTCTCCTCAAGCGTCTCGCCGCTGCTGGTCGACAGCGGCACGGCGGCCAGTGCGATGGTGGCGACGAACAGCACCGCCGGCCACAACCGGCGTGCCGCGGCCGGCCAGAACGCCATCAGGATCGTGCCGAGCGCCGCGAGCGGCACGCACACCACGACGGCGTGGACGACCAGTGGATGCAGAGGTAGACCGAAGAACATGTTCGCTCCCTGTCTTGCCCGGCCCGAAGCGCGGGTGATCGCGGCTGGGGAGAAAGCGGCGAGGCCGGGAGCGGTGACGGCGTGTACGCGTACGGCGTCGCCCGGACAGTCCTGTGCCCCCTCTCGGGCAAGCCGGTCACGGCCCGCTCAGGGCAGTCGGTCCAGCGCCTGCTGGAAGGCGCGGGCGTGCCCGGCCTCGTCTTCGGCGTTGTTCGAGAAGAGCGCGGCCGCCTGGTTGTCGCCCGCCGTCTTGGCGCGTTTGGCGAAGGCCGGATACATGCTCTGGGACTCGTACCGCTCGCCGGCGATGGCCTTGGTCAGGTTGGTGCGGGTCGTCCCGACAAGCCCGGCCATATCTGCCGTGTCGGCGAAGTGCTCGTGCAGTTCCACATCGGCGCTGCCCCGGAACAGCTTCGCCACGGCCGGGTTCTTGGAGTGCTCGGCGTACTGCCGGTACTTGGCGTACGCGAGTGCCTCACCGTGCATGGCCGTGTCCAGGTTGGTCTTGGTCTGCTGCGCGTGGACTTTCGGCGGACCCTGCGGGACCTGCACCGGATTGGCCTTCGGCGGTGCGGGGACGTTTCCCTGGCCGGATTCGACGGCGCGCAGCGCGGTGCCGAACGCCCGCGCGTGCCCCCCTTCGTCACGGGAGATCTCGGAGAAGAGGGTGGCCGCCGTGCTTTCACCGTCGGCCCTGGCCTGCCGCGCGAAACCGGGATACGACTTCTGGGACTCGTACGTCTCACCGGCCGTCGCGGCACGCAGGTTCGCGGCGTCGTCGCCCACCAGGCCGCTCAACGCGGCCCCCTCCTTGAAATGCTCGCCCAACTCCACATCGGCCGTGCGCTCGAACAGACGGGCCACCGACGGCAGCCCCTCCCGCTGGGCCTGCGCCGTGTAGAGCCGGTAGGAGGCGTTGGCGAACGCCTCACCCCGCATCGACTGCGCCAGGTCCGCGCGGGTTTGCGGGCTCGGTGCGTCCACCGTGCCGGCGGATGTGTCCGCTGGTACGGCCGAGGCGGCGAGCGTGCCGCTTACGGGAGTGCTCAGTGCGATCGTGAACGCGCCGGTCATGAGCGCGCGTACCGGGAAGGGAACCATGCCTCGACCTCCGCCATCGGAGTGTGCGTGGACACCTGCTGGCCTTCATCGGGTATCTGACCTGGTGAAGTGATCGATAACGAACCATCGCGGCATAACTGCGTGATGCTTATGCGGTCAACGTAAAAGCATGTCCTGTGCCCCCGTATGTTCCCGGATGGCCCCGGATACGGAGGTCGGCCGCGATCCCGTACCGATTCAGGGCCCACGGTTTCAGGGCCCACGGTCCGGCCCAGGGCGGCTTCCAGACAGCGGGAGGAGCCGGCCGCCCGCTGTTCCGCCGAAGATCGAATGATGCCCGTTATCCGGCATCATTACGGTGTGATCGAGATGCCTGACACCGGCTGGTACGCGGTTCGATGTGTTTTCCGCTGGGGGGCGCCACACGACACCTACGAGGAACGGGTCACCCTGTGGAGGGCCGGTTCGTTCGACGAGGCCATTGTCATGGCGGAGCGCGAGGCCGCGAGGTACGCCACCGGTACCGCGTTCGAGTATCTGGGACTGGCGCAGGCGTACCGGCTGTCAGACGACGTGATCGAGCCGGGCACGGAGGTCTTCTCCCTCCTCCGGGACAGCGATCTCGAACCGGAGGAGTATCTCAGCACCTACTTCGACACAGGTGACGAGCGGCAGGAGCAGACCTCGTAGGACCGCCGGCACTCTCACGAATGTGTTCCCTCACCGAGAGTGGGGGGCCCGGCGAGCGTGCCCGTCAGGACCGGTCGGCGGGTCCGAGCCGCGTGACGGATCCCGGGTCAGCCCGGGGAGGAACTCGGCTTGGGGGACGGAGGGGTTTTCGAGTGCTCGGCGCACTTGGCGTCCCACTCGGGGATGCGGAGCAGTGCCGGGTTGGCGACGCCACTCTCGCCGCGTGTCCCGCTCGACGTGCTGGCGAAGGCCAGGCCCTCGACACAGATCCGGGCGACGTTGGGGAAGTTGTCGGCGTTGCGGAAGACCTCGATGTAGTCGACGTCGCCGACCCTGTCAGGCGCCGCGTTCTCCTTCCCGCCGCGATCGCCCAGCTGGTCCGAGGAGCAACCGGTCAGCAGGAGGGCGGCGACAACCGCTCCTGTCCAGGCGACAGCCACCGAGCGTGCCATTGGTCACTCCCTGTAACCGACAAGGTCATCTCAAATATCGGGCGCCGATCTTCCCGACACGGCCAGCATATCCACCGCCGGTCGGCGATGATCGGCCGACGAATCCCCCATTGAGCCGTCCGCCGAACCCGTCGTGCCGCCCCTCGCCTTCGCAGGTGGGCAGGAGGCCGACCCTGGTGGTCAGGGAGTCGGCCTGACCTTGGAGGCCGGCCGGGGGCGTGAGGCGGCCGTGGTGGCCGCCTCCGCCGGTGTGGCGGGGCCGCTCTACCGGTCGGCGAGGGGGGTGATCGCCTGGGCGGACGGTGCGTGCTGGGGGCGGCCCGGCGGGGGGCCCATCGTCTCCGAGCGGGAGATCACCGTGAAGGAGGCATCGAGATGGGTGAGCTTCAGCAGCTTGAGGACCACGGGTGGCGCTCCGGCCAGGAGCAGCGGGGTGTCGTGCTCGCGCGCGTACCGCTTGATGCCGATCAGCGAGCTCAGGCCGCAGGCGTCGATGAAGGTGACCCCGGAGAGGTCGATGATGACCGTGCCGTGGCAGGCGTCGATGGCTTCCTGTGCACGGTCGGACAGTTCCGGCCTGGTGGCCAGGTCGAGCTCGCCGGCCACCGTGATGACCACGAAGCCGCTCGCGTGTTCGCTCGTGAGTTGAAGTGCGTTCATCGCCCACTTCCCTGCAGGCTCACGTGAATGTACGTATCCGGCCGGGGAGTGTCACTCTGACGTCCGGCCTCAGCTCGTCCTCCAGGTCGCGTCTTGCCCGGCGCGAAGAAGGATGGACGATCTGAAGCCACGATACTCCCTAACGGTGCGAACCATCGCTTTCCGTGATCGTGTAGCTTCGAAGCGAAGTGTAGATGCCTACCCGTATATGTGCCAGCTATTCGAGGAAACAGTTTGCGGGTGGCGCGTGCCGGCCCTCGGCCGGAGGGCTCGAAAAGGGTTGAGGCGGTGGTGCGAGAGTTGGCGAAGAGGGCGGTGATTCGGCTGGGAAAGGTGCTCTGAGCTGGGGTGATTCAGTTCGGCGAATGGCTCGGGGCCAGCGCGTCCAGCGCCTCGCGCAGGCTGCCGCGTACCTCGAAGTGCCGGTCGAGGTTGGTGATCGTCAGTAGGTGGGTGATCATGCCGGGGCCCACCACCAGGATGAGGCGGCAGTGGGCCTCCCTGAGCCGGGTGAGGGTGCCCACCAGGACGCCCAGCCCCACCGAGTCGCAGAACGGCACCTTGGTCAGGTCGACCACCAGGCCCGGGACGCCGGCGCTGTCCAGGACGCGGTCGATCTCCGCGCGCAGCCGGGGAGCGACGGCCAGGTCAAGCTCGCCTGTCGCCCGCACGACCGCGCAGGGGCCGCTGCGCCATGTCTGAACGTCGAATGTTGAGATCACGGTCATCACCTCCGTGCCTCGCTGACTGCCCTGGCCGAAGATTGTTATGCGTATAAGTCACTTTTTGCAGATGTTCTCCGTGGCCGTCCTCGCCGCCGGGGTCGCCGAAGGGGAGGCGGTCGGAGTCGCCGGTGCGGCCGTCTCCTTCACGGTGACCTTCTTCGGCGGCTCGTGTTTCAGGCCGACGACCACCTCGATCGCGTCACCGAGGCTCTCCACCTGGCGCGACTCCGCGCCGGGCAGCGCGGCGGCGACGGTGCGCGCCGAGTCCTCGCGGCCCGGACCGTACCGGACGACCGTCCTCTCGAAGCCCTTCTGCGGGGTGTTGCCGGCCGTCTCCGGCACCAGGAACCCGACCTTCTGCAGCTCGGCCCTGGTCTGCGCGCCCAGCCCCTTGATCGTGGTGCCGTTGAGAACCCGGAGGGAGATCCGCGCGGGCGGTACGGTCAGCGCGGGAGCCGAGGGGGAGGCCGAGGCGCTCGGGGTGGGCGTGGACTTGGCGGGTCTGGTCGGTTTGACGAGCGTCTCGTCGGCGGCGATCCGGCGGAACAGCTCCTTGGCCGCATCCTTGTCCCAGAGCACCGCGGACTCGCCGGTCGGTGTCCGGTAGTCGACGTCGGCGAGCGGGACCGTGGCGAAGGCCACGTCGTCCGTGGAGACGTCCTTGAGCTGGTCGGCCAGGCCGAGCAGGTCCTTGCGGAGCGCGTCGTCCACCCGGACCGTGTCGAGGGCGGTGTCGACGAACGAGGCCAGCCTGATCGGGTTGGTGAGCGTGTCGCCGCTCAGTGCCTGGTTCAGCAGCGCGGAGATCACCTGTTGCTGGCGGTCGATGCGGTCCAGGTCGGAGCGGGCGGTGGCGCGGGTGCGGGCGTAGGAGAGGGCCTTGACGCCGTCGAAGGAGTAGGTGCCCGGCTCCAGGTTGAGCGCGGTCTTCGGGTCGTTGATCGGGACCGGTGTGCAGACCGAGATGCCGCCGAGCGCGTCGACCACGTTGATGAAGCCGAGCACGTTGACCTCGACGTAGTGGTGGAGGGTCAGGCCGGTGGCCGCCTGCACCGTGCGTGTCGCGAGCTTCGGGCCGCCGAGCTGGTAGGCCGCGTTGATCTTGTGCTGGCCCTTGCCGGGGATCGTCGTCCAGGTGTCGCGGGGGAGGCTGACCACGGTGACCCTGCGGTGGTCCTCCGACAGGTGGATCACCATCATGGTGTCGGTGCGCTCGCCGCTCTCGCGGCCCAGCTTGAGCTGGTTCTGCTGCTTGCGGGTGAGATCGTCGCGCCTGTCGACGCCGACCACCAGGATGTTCATCGCGCCGGTGCTCGGCCGCGCCCCCTGCAGCCCCGCGTCGACCGACCTGATCTTTGTCGTCGCGTAGTTCGTCAGCGCCCAGGTCACTCCGGAGCTGCCCAGGACCAGGCACGAGAGCGTGCCCGCGATGACGAGACCGCGTCGCCTGGTGCGGGCACCCCTGGCTGACCTGCGGTCACGTCTCGGGTTCAATCGGACGCTGCCGTAGGCGTCGCCGCCCACGTGCACACCCGAATCCTCATGCGGGTCACGCATGCATGGCCCCCTAGGCTCCTGCTGGGTCGATGAGGTACCCGTTCGTACAGTAGCGTGAGCGACGCCATGAAGCAGTTCCCCGACTCGCCCGCGCCGGCGTCGTCTTCCGAGACACGTGTCTGGCCTCCGATCTCCATCGTCATCCCGGTGCTGAACGAGGAGCGCCATCTGCGGGAGGCGGTGCGCCAGGTGTTGTCGCAGCGGTACGAAGGACCGATCGAGGTCGTCCTCGCGATCGGCCCCTCCCGCGACCGCACCCAGGAAGTCGCCGACGAGATCGCCGCCGCCGACCCTCGTGTGATCGTGGTCCCCAACCCCACGGGCCGCACTCCCAACGCGCTCAACGCCGCCATCGCCGCGTCGAGCAACAAGATCATCGCCAGGGTGGACGGCCACGCGATGCTTCCCGACGACTACCTCCGGGTCGCGGTCGAGACCCTTGAGGAGACCGGCGCGGACAACGTGGGCGGCATCATGGCCGCCGAGGGCGTAACGCCGTTCGAGCAGGCCGTGGCCCGCGCGATGACCTCCAAGATCGGTGTCGGCGGCGCCAGGTTCCACACCGGCGGCACCGCGGGCCCGGCCGACACGGTCTACCTCGGCGTGTTCCGCCGGGAGGCCCTGGAACGGGTCGGCGGCTACGACGAGCACTTCCAGCGGGCCCAGGACTGGGAGATGAACCACCGCATCCGCGAGACGGGCGGCCTGGTCTGGTTCCAGCCCCGGATGCGCGTCTCCTACCGGCCGAGGCCCGACCTCAAGGCCCTCGCCAAGCAGTACTTCCACTACGGCCGCTGGCGCAGGGTGGTCGCCCGCACCCACGAGGGCACGATCAACCTGCGCTACCTGGCGCCGCCGCTGGCCGTGCTGGCCATCCTCGCCGGCCTGGTGGTCTCCCCCTTCCTCTGGCCGGGCCTGCTGATCCCCGGCGGCTACCTGGCGGCGATCCTGGCCGGCTCCGCGGTCACCGGCAGCGGTCTACCGGTTCAGGCGCTCATCCGGCTGCCGCTGGTCTACGTCACCATGCACATGTCGTGGGGCTGGGGTTTTCTGACCAGTCCGAGAAGGCTCGGCAAGCCGGGCTGACCCACTTCACCGAGGCGGGAACCGGTCAGGGACGGGCGTCGACCACCTGACCGGTGACACCGGAGGCGAGCACGTCCAGCGAGGTGCGGGCGACGGTGCGCGGGGCGTCGCTCCGCCCGGGGACGACGCAGTTGACCCGCACCCCGCAGCGGGCCCATTCCGCCGCCAGCGCCCGGGTCAGACCGGCCACCGCGGCACCCGCGGCGGAGCGCAGGCCGTCATCGGCGCCCTCGACCCGGACGGGGGCGTGGAACAGCAGATGGCCCCGGGTCTCGCGGAGATGGGGGAGGGCGGCCCTGGCGATGTTGACCGGGCCCAGGTGGTGCACGTTCACGCTCTCGGCGATCGCGGTGTCGTCCACCGCGTCGAGCCGGCCAGAGGGCGCGGCTCCGGGGGCGTTGACCACGTAGTCGATCCCGCCCGCCTCCTTGGCGGCGTGGGCGAGCGCGTCGGCCACGGCGCCGGGGTCCTCGACGCGCACCCCTTCGAGCGCCCCGGGGAGGCCGGACGGCCCGGGGAAGCGGAACACGCGGGCGCCGTACTCTCCGGCCAGCTCCGCCACCTCGGCGCCCGCGCCGAATACCACCACGGTCCTGCCCTCCATCGCCTCGCGCAGGGCGGGGGCCGAGGCGGCGGGAACGTCGCTCGCGGCGAGCCGCAGGAGCGTGTCGGCGATGAGCAGGTCCACCGGGTGGGTGACCTTCATGTTCCGCTCGCTGCCGGTCACCACGTGGATCGGCACCTCGGGCAGGTAGCGCAGCAGCACGCCGCAGTCGTCGGTGGGCGGCCGGTCGCCGAAGCCGGGGTCGGCGAAGGCCCGCTGGTACGCCTCGCGGATCACCGAGAGCCGGAAGCACTGCGGGGTCTGGACGCGGCGCAGGGTGGCACGGTCGGGAACGTCACGGACGATCTCCCCGTCCGGCCCCTGCGAGGTCACCACGATCGTGTCGGAGCTCGGGATCGCCACCTCGACGGCCGAGCAGGTCCTCAGCGCCTCGACGCAGTCGGCGATGATCCTCCTGTCCGCCAGCGGGCGCACGGCGTCGTGCAGCAGCACGTCGCACTCCCGCGGCCCCAGGGCCTGCAGCGCCCGCCAGGTGGTCTCCGGGCGGCTCTGGCCGCCCTCCAGGACCTGGGAGACCTTCGCGAAGCCGTTCCGCTCGACGATCCGCTCCACCTCCCCGGTGAAGCCGGGCGCCATCAGCACGACGACCTCGTCGATCTCCGGCGCCTCCTCGAACAGGGCGAGGGTGTGTTCCAGGATCGTCCGGCCCGCCACCTCCAGCAGCTGCTTGGGGGTGCCGAGGCCGACGCGCCGGCCGACGCCGCCTGCCAGGACCACTCCGACGGTTCGAAGTCGCGGTTCACGTTCGGCCAAGACCAGATTCCTTTGACAGTTCGGATATGGCGAGCGTAATGGGTGCGTACCTGATCGTCCGGCGCGCTCCCGTGCTATCCCGTCAAGATCTAGCTACCCTGAGTGCGCACTCCCCGATTCGTACGGTGATCCCGTCGGATACGAAGGAGCCCGGATTGCCTGACTCTCACGCCACCTCCCAGACGGCCGCGGTCGTGCTCGCCACCACCGAGGCGTCCGCGCTGCGCTGTCCCGCCGGAACGCTACTCGACAGGCTGACCGGACAGCTTGCCACACTCTCGGTGCGTGAGGTGCACGTGGTGGCCCGCTCCAGCGACATCATCCACGCGCCCGGCGGCACCCACATGATCGGGGCCGAGGGGTCGCGGGGGCTCGCCGACGACCTGCGCAGGGTGGCGAAGGTGGCCCGCTCGTCCCTCGGCCCCGTGCTGCTGGTCGCCGGTGACCTGGTGGCGCACACCGAGGCGCTGGCCATGCTCACCGAGCATCCGGCCCGTGACACCCGCGCGCTGGTGAGCGAGGCCGACGGGGCCGCGCCGGGGCCGTCACGCCCGCCGGTCAGGATCGACGGCGGGAACGTGGTGGCCGCGGGCACCTCCTTCCACGAGGTGGGCGAGGCGGGCGGCACCTTCAGGGGCGCGCTCCAGGTGGGCGTGTCCGACCTGACACGCCTCGCCGAGGCCGCCGAGGCGCTCGCCGAGCTCGCCGAGGCGGGCGGCTTCGGCCCGCTGGAGGGCGGCGAGGCCCCGCAGCTGCTCCTGGTCGGTCTGGTCCGCGCCGGTGTCCCGGTGCGCGCGGCCGGGCTCGGCCGGCTGCACGGCGACCGGATGGTCGAGCAGGCGGACGTGGACTCGGCGGTGCCGAGGCTGGCGGAGGTCGACGAGGCCGAGGCCCGGCTGGACGGCGCGGTCAAGACCAACGACGGCTTCTTCGCCACGTACGGGGTGAGCTCCTGGTCCAGGCACCTGGTGAAGCTCGCCGCCGGACTCGGCCTGACGCCGAACGCGATCACCGGCATGTCCGTCGGCCTGGCCGCGCTCGCCGCGATCTGGTTCTCCACGGGCACCCGGCAGGCTCTGATCGCCGGGGCGGTACTGCTCTACCTGTCGTTCGTGCTCGACTGCGTCGACGGCCAGCTCGCCCGCTACACCCGTGCCTTCTCACCGTTCGGGGCCTGGCTGGACGCCACCTTCGACCGGGTCAAGGAGTACGCCGTCTACGTGGGCCTCGCCTTCGGGTACGCGGCCGGGCTGGACGCCACCGGCGGCGGACCCGACGGCATCTGGGGGCTCGCGGTGGCCGCGATGATCCTGCAACTGCTCCGGCACATGATCGATTTCTCGTACGCGGGGGCGCGCGCCGACGCGGCCCGGGTGGGCGCGGCCTGGGCCAGGACGCCGGGCCCGCTGGGCGACCCGGCCGACGACGCCAGACGGCCGGTGCCGCTCCGCGAGCCGGAGCGGCGAGCCGCGCCGGCGGGTGCCGGTGCCGTGCGGGCCGTGGACGGCGGGGCCGGGCAGGACACCGGGAGGGCGGCCGGGGACGGCGGCGGGCCGGGCATGGGCAACGCGATCGTGCGGCTCTCGCGGACCATGGAGAAGGCGTCCCCCACCCGCTGGTTCAAGAAGATCATCGTGCTGCCCATCGGGGAGCGGATGGCCCTGATCGCGGTGACCGCCGCCCTCTTCAACGCCCGGGTGACCTTCGTCGCGCTGCTGGTCTGGGGCGGGATCGCCGCGACCTACACCCTCGCGGGCCGGATGGGCAGGTCGTTGAGCCGGTGACCGGAGACGACGGGCGGGCGGCAGGACGGGAGAGCCCGGGGTGGCGGCTCCCGCCGCCGAGTCGGCCTGCCACGGGGCAGGCGGTGTCCGTCGCGAGGCGGGCAGGAACGGTCGGGCTTTCCGCGGTGCGGCTGGAAGAACGGATGTGATCATGGTTTCTGTGCATATGGCGCCGGTGCCGCGTAGCGCCGTGGTCGCCTACCGGGACGACGGGGTGCCGTCGAGGGCCATGGGCGCGCTGGTCGCCGGGCAGCTACCGCCGCTGCCGCCCGCCATCGTCGGGATGTTCGTGACCGGGGTGCTGCTGCTGGTCGGCGTGGCCGGCACCGACGGGCCGGCGGTCTTCGCCCCCGCGGTGGCGCTGCTGCTCGCCGGTCCGGGCAGCTCCCACCCGCACGACGGCCGGCTCGACTGGCTGGTGCCGCCGATCCTGCGCCTCACCGAGTACGGCTTCGTGGCCTCGGTGGGCTTCGCGCACGACGTGCCGCCGTGGCTGATCCTCCTGCTGCTCGGCGCGATGGCCTTCCACCACTACGACGTCGTCTACCGCCTCCGGCAGCGGGTCTACCCGCCGGCCTGGCTGGCCACATCCGGCCTCGGCTGGGACGGCAGGATGCTGCTGGTCGCCCTCGGCGGCCTCGCCGGGCAGGTCACGCTGATGTTCGTGCTGCTCTCGCTGTACCTGTGGTGCCTTTTCTGCTGGGAGAGCATCACCTGCTGGCTGGCCGCCCCGAGGTTCGGGATGGACGCGGCCGACCTCGGCGCACACGATTGAGAACACCCGGCAAACCCTCGATCGGAGATGCTTGGCGCGGACCTCTGGCTTTGACTATGGGGTAGGCCCGGCGTGGGAGGGCCGCCAGGTCCGAGCGTGCTCCGACCTGATGAGTAGTCGAATCTTTGAACAGTGGATGGCTTCCCTCTGCATGGTGACTCAGGGTGACCGTGTCGCTCCGGGCGAACGGCGACATCGCCTTCCAGCGCGTTCCACGTGGTGTGGTGCTCCAACGTACCGGCGGCCGATTCTGGGTGGCCGGATCGAAGAACGGCTTGAACAGTCGATTCTGAGGTGATCGAGGAGAAAGGGGACGTGGCCGGTGGAACTCAACGTCATCCCGACCACGTTCACCTGCTGGTCGAGGTGGACCCCGATTCGGGATCCACAGGCTGGTCAAGGCCGTCAAAGGCCGTACCTCTCGCCTGCTCCGCGAGGAATTCCCGGCGCTGAGGTCGAAGCCGCCGACCTTGTGGACGAACTCCTGCTTCGTGGCGACCGCAGGTGGTGCGCCCCTGGATGCGGTCGAGTGCTATGTCGAGAACCAGAGGAACCGGTGATCGCCGATGCTCACCGGACGCAGGTACCGCCTGGACTTCACCCCCGAACAGGCGTGAACGCCGCCAGGAACGTACTCACCGCCGGGAGGGCGGAGTTCGCGCAGCCCAGACCGGGTGTGCGAGCTGGGGTGCGCAGACCACGCAACCGCGTGGGCCGGAAGGCCGACCGCCAGGCAACAGCAGCGCGGACCACCGCGACAGCGGCGTCCGGGCCGGCTGGAATCCCCCGGCTTTAGCCGTGGGAGCACTTCAATACACGATCAGGGCCCGAAGGCAACTAACCTTTGGGGCCTAGGAGTGCCCGCCGGGAGGCTCTCACCCGAATGAGGAGTGCGCGTTGCTGGGAATGGTGCTGGCCGCCGGGGCCGGACGGCGTCTGCGGCCGTACACGGACACGCTGCCCAAGGCGCTCGTGCCGGTCGACGGCGACACCACGATCATGGACATCTCGCTGCGCAACCTCGCGGCGGCCGATCTCCGCGATGTCGTGGTCATCGTCGGCTACCAGGCGCAGGCCGTACACGAACGCAAGGCCGAGCTGGAGCGGCGGCACGGCGTGAAGCTCACCCTCGTGCACAACGACAAGGCCGAGGAGTGGAACAACGCCTACTCCCTGTGGTGCGCGCGCGACTACTTCGACCAGGGTGTGCTCCTGGTCAACGGTGACACGGTGCACCCCGTCTCGGTGGAGGAGACGCTGCTCTCCGCGCCCGCGACCACCGACATCCTGCTCGCGGTCGACGACGTCAAGAAGCTCGCCGACGAGGAGATGAAGGTCACCCTCGACGGCGGCCGTCACCTGCGGCTGATCACCAAGCTGATGGACCCGGCCGAGGCCGCCGGTGAGTACATCGGCGCCACGCTCATCCGTCCCGGCATCGGCGAGCGCCTCGCCGATGCCCTCCAGGCCACCTTCGAGCGCGACCCGCAGCTCTACTACGAGGACGGCTACCAGGAGCTCGTCGCCCGAGGCGAGAAGATCGCGGTCGCCCCGATCGGCGACGTTCCGTGGGTCGAGGTAGACAACCACGACGACCTCGCCAAGGCGCGGGAGATCGCGTGCCGATACTAGCCAGGATGCTCCCGGCCCCCCTGTCCATGGAGGTGCGCCGGGGCGCGATCGCCCAGCTCGGATCGTTGCTGGCGGACAGCCGGGTGGCGACCTCCGGGCGGGTGGCGGTGGCGGTGGGGCCGGGCCAGGGAGACCGGATCACCTCGGTGATCGCTCCCTCGCTCGACGAGGCCAGGTTCTTCCGGGTCCCCGACGGCTCGGTGGACGAGGCGGTCTCGCTCGGCGCCGAGCTGCGCAAGGGCGCGTACGAGGCGGTCGTGGGCATCGGCGGCGGCAAGACCATCGACGTGACCAAGTACGCCGCGTCGCTGGCCGGGATCCCGATGGTGGCGGTGGCCACCAACCTGTCGCACGACGGGATCTGCTCGCCGGTGGCCTCGCTGACGCACGACGGCGGCAAGGGCTCCTTCGGTGTGCCCATGCCGCTGGCCATCATGGTGGATCTCGATTTCGTCCACGACGCGCCCGCCTCGCTGGTCCGTTCCGGGGTCGGCGACGTGGTCAGCAACCTCTCGGCGATCGAGGACTGGCAGCTCGGCGCGAGCGAGCGCGGCGAGCCGATCGACGGCCTGGCCTGCGCGATGGCCCGCACCGCGGCGGAGGCGGTGATCGGCAGGGCCGACTCGATCGAGGCCGACGCGTTCCTGACCGTGCTGGCCGAGGCGCTCATCCTGTCGGGCATGTCGATGGTGGTCGCCGGATCTTCCCGTCCTTCGAGTGGCGGAGACCATGAGATCCTGCATGCCGTGGATCAGCTTTTTCCCGGCACCTCCAACCACGGCGAGCTCGCCGGGATAGGTGCCGCGTTCTGCTTCTTCCTCCGCGAGGACTCACGGAGGCTCAACCAGGTCGTCGACTGCCTGCGCGGGAGACTCTTCGCCCACCGATTCCAGAACCACCAGCCAGCGCATGGACGACGCCATCCGCGCC
>NZ_JBFAOJ010000120.1:0-25692 GCF_040675205.1 Streptosporangium sp. NPDC049644
ACCGCTCCCGCACCGGCGCCGCCAAATCCCACACCTTGGACGCGCTACACGTCGGCGACCTCGACACCGTGACCACCTGGCCGTCCACCGTGCTCGTGGCCAAGGCGACCGGACGCGGCAGCTACGCCCGCACCCGCACCGACCGCTACGGCTTCCCCCGGCTACGACTCCCCCGGACCAAACACGTCAAGGGGTTCGCCACCGGAGACCTGGTCCGCGCCACCGTCCCGACCGGCAAGAACACCGGAGTCCACACCGGACGGGTCGCGGTCCGCACCACCGGCAGCTTCAACATCACCACCCGGCACGGCACCGTGCAGGGAATCCACCACCGCCACGTCCGCCTGCTCCAACGAGCCGACGGCTACGGCTACACCACCCACCCGGAAACACGGCACCGCGCCAGGTTTCCTCCCCTGCCCGAAGGCGGGGGTCTCCACGCTGAAGGTAGCTGAAGGTATCGGATGGCCAGCACGCGACGGTCAGGGGACGGCGAAACCAGTTTGATGTTAACTCTCGCCCCTTCCGTCCCTCGATTTTGCCCGTTTTTCGGCCTTTTCCCACCCGCGGAACCTCGCGATCCGGTCTGCGCATCTTCCAGACCCGCGTAGCATCATCGGGCATGGGGCAGCCAAACGTGTCTACGCGCCGCCCGCGGCTGATCTCGGGAACGGCGATCGCCGCGGCGCTCGTCGTCATGTCCTCGGGTTGTGGGATGGCCAGCGGCATGGCCTCGACGGAGAGATCTCAGCTGGAGCCGATCAGCGTCTCCAGCCCCCGGGTCAGAGACGGCGGCCCCCTGCCGTCCGACTATTCATGCAAGGGTTCGGCCGGTAATCCCCCGTTGCGCTGGTCTCGCGTGCCCGAGGGCACGAAGTCCGTCGCGATCGTGGCGGACAGCAACTCCCGGACAGGCGGCGAAGTGCACTGGGTCGTTTTCGACATCGACCCCCGCACCAACGAACTGCCTGAGGGTGGCGTCCCGGTGGGAGCCGTGGAGGGAAGCACGACGAACGGCAAGGTGGGCTATAGCCCCCCGTGCGGCGTCCAGGAGAACTATCGTTTCACTGTCTACGCGCTCGACGGCAAGGTCGATCTTCGCAAGGGAGCCTCCCTTGGCCAGACCTTGAGGAGCATCGCGGACAAGACGATCGCCTGGGGACGGCTCACCGCGGCGCACATCGAGTGACTGGCCAAACACCGGAGGTAGTAATGGTTACCAATTCTTCACTTAGGGTGTGACAACGCTCATAGTGGTCCGACACAATCAGATCCAATGTCCAAGCGCAGGTGATGCATGGGGGAAGGTCGCGTCGATGGCCGCGCGACCTCACCGGCGCCGCTGTAAGGCCATGGCCTTGAGGGTGGTGCAATGATCGCGGTCGTAGTAAGCCTGGTCGCCGTCGTGCTCCTCGTGCTCGTCGTCGTGGCACTGGGAATGCGGTCGATGAACCGCAGGGAGAGCGCACTCCCCGCGGAACGTCTGCGGGAGATGGCGGAGAAGGAGGCGCTGACTCCGACCATGTCCAGCGACGACTTCGCCACCAGAGAACCGAAGATGAACCACTTCACCCCCGACCTGACGCCGTTCGACGAGCCGAAGCCGCCGCGCCAGCCGCGGCCGCCGGGCGCCCGGGGCAAGCGCGGGCTGAACGAGTTCGGCCAGGTGGACGACTACGACGACGACTACTGGACACGGCTCCAGGCCGACGAGGGCGGTTTCGGAGGGCCCTTGGCGGCTCAGATGGGCGCGAGTCGTCCCGTCGACAAGGAGAACCAGCAGGTCGACGCCGACGCGACGACGGTGCAGGCACCGCTTCCGACCAGGCCCCAGCCGTCCCGCGGCGCCCCGCAACCCCCCGCCCCCGGGCCGGCCAGGCCGGCCCCCGAGCCGGCCGTCGCCTCCGCCTCGCTGCCCTCCGGCCTCGACGATTTCATCGCCCCGGTCCAGCCGAACCCCGCTCCCACCGCGGCGTCACTCGCCGAGCAGCGGACCGTGACGTTCGCGGCACCCACTCCCGGCGCCTTCGGCGACGCCCGCCCCTCGCGGGCGAGTTCCCGCCGCGGCGGGAACCGGACGCCCGCACAGCCGTCGCCCCAGCCCGTCCAGGGCAACGGCGCCCCCTCCCGGCCCGACCCGCTGAACGACCCGCTCGGCGGCTCGTACCCTCGCCGCGGCGCGAGCTCCCGGCCCAGCGGCACCGGCTCGTCCGGTGCCCGTCCGGGCAACGGCGGACCGCCCGCCTCGATGCCCCCCATGGGTCCCACGACCAGCGGCGGTTTCCCCGCCACGCCCGCGGCCGACCCGCTCGCGGCTTCCTACCGTCCCCCGGCGCAACCGCCCAAGAGCACCCCGGCGCAGCCGCCCAAGGGCAACCTGGCGGACAACCCGTGGGCACAGGCCACGAGCCCGACGTCGGGTGGCTGGCCGGCGGCGAACACCGCCGACATCCTCGATGACCCGGCTCCGTCCTACTCCTCGTACCAGACGCCGGTCTACGGCGCCCCGCCCGCGGGCTCGTACGAGGTCAGCTCGGGCTGGGCCACCATCGACGACGACGCGATCACCGGTCCGAGCCCGGCGGTCTCCGCCTCCACCGGCCCCTCCCGGGCCTTCCCCCCCGCCCAGGACCGCCCGGCCGACCCGCGGGGCGGGACGGCCGGCGGGTACGGCTACGAACCCCAGCCCGCCACCCCGGCCAGCCCGGTCGCGTGGCCGGAGCCCGGCACTCCCAACGGGAGTGACGGCGCGAGCTGGCCGAGCTACGGCGAGCTCTACGGCACCGCCCCCGAGGCCGCGACCACTCCCGCCGAGGGACGAGGCCGGGGCGGCTCGCGGGGCAACCACCATCGGGGGACCCAGGAGCCCGACTACCCCGACTATTACCGCTGATTCTCCCCGTCCTCCGTAAAAGCCCACGGTAAACGCCCGGCCGATGCGGCACGGCCCCGTAGGGTCTGCACATGGAGACGGACACGAAGAGCGACGGTTTGTTTACGGTGGGTCGCATCGCCTCCGTGCTGCGGTACGACCTACCCGCATCCCTGGTGGTCTTTCTGGTGGCCCTGCCCCTCTCACTGGGCATCGCGGTCGCCTCCGGAGCGCCACTGGCGGCAGGGCTCATCGCCGGCGTGGTGGGCGGCGTGGTGGCGGGTCTGCTGGGCGGCTCCGTCGTCCAGGTGAGCGGACCCGCCGCGGGACTGTCCCTGGTGGTGGCCGACCTGGTGATGCGATACGGCTGGCGGGCCACCTGCATGATCACCTTACTCGCGGGCGTCCTGCAGCTGCTGCTGGGCGTCTGCCGGGTCGCCCGCTCGGCGCTGGCGGTCTCGCCCGCCGTGGTGCACGGCATGCTTGCCGGGGTGGGCGTGGTGATCGCCCTGGCCCAGCTGCACGTGGTGCTCGGCGGGAACCCGCAGCGCTCCGCGATCGAGAACCTGGTCGAGCTGCCCCAGCAGATCATCCACAACCACACGCACGCGGTCTTCGTCGGCCTGCTGACCATCACGGTCCTGGTCGCCTGGACCCGTCTGCCGGCCCGGGTGCGGGCTTTCCCCGCCCCGCTGGCGGCCCTGCTCGCCGCCTCGGTGACCGCCTGGGCGCTCGGCTGGGAGGTCACCCGGATCGACCTGTCCGCCAGCCTGGACTCCTGGGCCACCCCGATCTGGCCCACGGGTGACTGGCACGGGATCATCGCCGCGGTGCTGATCGTGGCGCTGCTGGCCGGGGTGGAGTCGCTGCTCTGCTCGGTGGCCGTCGACAAGCTGCACGAGGGCAGGCGTTCCGACCTCGACAGGGAGCTCGTCGGCCAGGGCGTGGCCAACATGGTGACCGGCGCGCTGGGCGGCCTGCCCGTGGCCGGGGTCATCGTCCGCAGCACCACCAATGTCAGGGCGGGGGCGCGCAGCCGCTGGTCCACGGTCCTGCACGGCGTGTGGATCCTGCTGTTCGCGGTCGGCCTGGGGTGGATGATCGCCCTGATCCCGATGGAGGCGCTGGCCGCGCTGCTGGTCTTCATCGGCGTGCAGATGGTCAACATGGGGCATCTGCGTAACCTGCGCGGCCACAGCGAGGTGCCGGTGTACGTCGTCACGATGGCCGGGGTGGTGCTGCTCGGCCTCGCCGAGGGAGTGCTGGTCGGCCTCGGCCTCGCCGCGCTGCTCGCGCTGCGCCGCCTCACCCGGGTGACCGTGCGGGCCACCGCCGAGCCGGACGGGCGCTGGCACGTGGTGATCGGTGGCTCGCTGACTTTCCTGGGGGTGCCCACGCTCACCTCGGAGCTGCGGGCCATCCCGCCGGGGGCCTCGGTCGATCTCGACCTGAACATCGACTTCATGGACAACGCGGCCTTCGAGGCCATCCACAACTGGCGGCACGAGCACGAGCGCGGCGGCGGGAGCGTGGACATCGACGAGATCCACGACGAGTGGTACGCCATGGCGGCCAGTGGCGCCCGGGTGTTCCCCGCCAAGACCCCGCCCCTGGCACCTGACCGGTGGTGGCTGCCCTGGTCCCATCGGCGGAGCGGGCGGCGCTCGGCACGCCACCCCCTGGTCGCCACCCGGCACGTGCCCCGCGGCGGCAGTCCCGCCGTGCCCGACCTGCTGGCCGGGGCTCGGGAGTTCCACCTGCGCACGGCACCGCTGGTCCGTCCCCTCCTGCACGGGATGGCCCGCGGGCAGGAGCCCTCGCATCTCTTCATCACCTGCGCGGACTCCCGCATCGTGCCGAACCTGATCACCGCCAGCGGCCCGGGAGACCTGTTCACCCTGCGCAACCTCGGCAACCTGGTGCCCCGGCGGGGTTCCGCGCCGACGGACGACTCGGTGGCCGCGACGATCGAGTACGCGACGGACGCGCTCAACGTCCGCACCATCACGGTCTGCGGGCACTCGGGGTGCGGGGCAATGAGCGCCCTGCTCAGCGGGGGTGAGAAGACGGCGGGCCTGCCGGCGCTGGGCCGCTGGCTGCGCCACGGCAACCACACCCTGGCCCGGTTCATCGAGGGCGAGAGCGCCGGCGAGGACGAGGGCCCGCTGGACCGCCTCTGCCGGGTCAACGTGATCCAGCAACTGGAGAACCTCCGGACCTACCCGCAGGTGGACCAGCTGTTCCGTGCCGGGCACCTGGAGCTGGTCGGCATGTACTTCGACATCGGTACCGCCCGGGTGCACCTGCTGGAGCATCCTCCGATCGCGAGCCGTCCGCTGTGAGCGG
This sequence comes from Streptosporangium sp. NPDC049644, assembly GCF_040675205.1. Lineage (NCBI taxonomy): Bacteria > Bacillati > Actinomycetota > Actinomycetes > Streptosporangiales > Streptosporangiaceae > Streptosporangium > Streptosporangium sp. NPDC049644. The sequence continues at coordinate 5,219 of NZ_JBFAOJ010000120.1, forward strand.
ATGGCTTGCGCTACGGGTGAAAGCCTGTGGTCCGCCATTCGCCGGGCGCCAAGAATGAGGCGCTATGAGAATTCTGATCATGGGGGGTTCGGTCTTCCTCGGCCGGGCCATCACCCAGGAGGCGCTGCGGCGCGGGCACGAGGTCACGACGTTCAACCGGGGGCGCAACGGGGTCGACCTGGTGGGTGTGGAGGCGGTCAGGGGCGACCGTGAGGTGCCGGAAGACCTGGATCGCCTGGTGGCGGGCCGGGAGTGGGACGCCGTCATCGATGTCCACGGGCAGGTCCCGAGGGTCGTCGGCGAGTCGGTGCGGAGGCTCTCCGGCCGGGCGGCCACCTACGCGTACATCTCCAGCATCTCGGCTCTCTCCGACTTCCCCGAGCGGGAGTGCGACGAGAGCTCACCGCTCTTCGAGTGCGCGCCGGACGCGGGTCCCGAGGACGGTCACTACGGCATGCTCAAGGCGGGCTGCGAGCGGGCGGTGGAGGAGGGCTTCGACGGCAACGCGCTGATCATCCAGCCGGGTCTCATCCTGGGCCCGTACGAGAACGTGGGCCGTCTGCCCTGGTGGCTGGACCGGATCTCCCGGGGCGGGCGGGTGCTGGCCCCGGGTGACCCGGACCGGGCGATGCAGCTCATCGACGCCCGCGACATCGCCGCGTTCGTTCTCACCCATGCCGAGGCCGGGACAGCCGACCGCTTCCTCACCAGCGGGGTGCGCGGCAACATCACCTACGGCGGCTGGCTGGCCGAGTGCCGCGCGGTGACCGGCTCGGACGCCGAGTTCGTCTGGGTCGACGACGGCTTCCTGCTCGACCGGAAGGTGTCACCGTGGACCGAGTTCCCGGTCTGGGCTCCCGGCGGTCCCGAGTTCGCCGGGGTCTGGCTGCCCTCGTCGGCGAAGGCCATCGCGGCCGGGCTGACCTGCCGCCCGGTCGCCGAGACCGTACGCGACACCTGGGCGTGGCTGCGGGACGTCCCGCCGGGGGAGCGTGTGTTCCGCGGGCACGGCATCGATCCGGAGAAGGAGGCCGGAATCCTGGCCGAGTGGGCCTAGGGAACGCCTGTGACTCCTCCGCTCCCCCGGGTACGCCTCCGGAGGAGTGGCGCAGGCTCGTGGCGGCGGGGCCGGGCGACCCGCCGCCCTGGGCGCCCCGAGATCCGCAGGACTGTCATGACCGACCTCGGGGCGATGAGTTCCGCCTGCGCTAGAGAGGTATTTCTACGCATACATCGGGTCGGCGGACACATAGGGTCGTGGCCGTCCGGCTCCGTCCCCCGAACGCCGGACGGCGGTCCACGCTCCCAGGGCCGAGGGGGAGGGTGGAGGGCCGCCGATATCGTTCCTCCACCCACCCCCGATTCATCGGTTCCCGTCCCGGCCTGGGCGCGGGGAGAGGCACCGCGTCACGCGCGGCGGGTGTGCCTCATCGTCCAGTTGGTCTCCCAGGTCTTCTCCCCGTCGGCGGAGAACGCCTGCTCCCACAGGGCCGATGTCGGTGTGATCTCCGACCACGTGTACCGCATCCGGATGGGCTTGCCCTCGTGGGTCTCGTCGCCGTGGAACACCCCCTTCCCGTCGGCGAACGCGCCGAAGACGGGATTGTGCAGGACTCCGGTCTCACTGTTGATCCAGTAGATCGCCCACAGTTCGCGTTCGACGTCGAAGGTCCGTATCGACACCCCCTTGAAGCCCTTCGTGGGGAAGGTGATCTCGTCGAAGACACCCGCGCCGTCAAAGAAGCCGCGGCAGACGGCGAAGCTGGGGAACTCCTCCCACTCGTCCCTCCCGCTCAGGGGTTTGACGAGCCTACGGTTGTCGATGTCCCAGCTGCCGTGCAGGAAGTCGAAGTCGCTGTTCATGTCAGAAGGTTAGAACCGCCCGCTGGCACTTGGCACGCGGGAACTCCGGACTCGGGCGGACGGTCGCGGCGGATCCGCCCGTCAGCGTGCCCCGCCTCGACCCACCCGTCGGGCACGAGGCCGGCCGTCGGCACACGGACCCGACCGTCCGGGCGACGAGCGGATGATTTCACCCCCTCTCAAACCCGATATACGACAGCGCGGGCACCCCTTACCGGACCCATGTCATGACATACGTACGTCCTATTGATTTATGGTGAATTCGTCGTTACGTTCTTGTTGAACCTCATCCCCCAAACGAGGAGGCGCAATGCGTCCTCTGTCCAGGCTTTTCCTGGCAGCCCTGACGTTCTCACTGGTAGGCGGGGCGTCGCTCCCCGCGACCAGTCATAGTGTTTCGGTGGTGGATCCCCAGGTAGAGACCCCTGCCCTGTACGACGACGAAGCCGGCGGCAACTCCAACGGTGACGACCCGGCGATCTGGGTCCACCCGTCCAAGTCCGGCAAGAGCGTGGTGATCGGCACCGCCAAGGAGGGCGGCCTCTTCGTCTACAACCTCGACGGGCAGCAGATTCAGCACCTCGCCGCGCCCGCGGCCCCAGGGCCTGACGACGAGGTCGGACGGTTCAACAACGTCGACGTCACCTACGATTTCGGCGGGCGGGACCTCGCGGTCGTCTCCGACCGCGGCCGGGACCAGCTGCGGATCTACGCCATCGCGAACGGCCAGCTCACCGACGTGACCGACCCGGCCGCGCCGTTCGTGTTCAACACCACCCAGCAGCAGGTCAACGACGCCGAGACCGCGTACGGCCTGGCCACCTGGAAGGACTCCACCGGCACCTACGCGCTGGTCAGCCGTCGGCACCGGACCTCGATCGGCCTGGTCAAGCTTCTGCCCAAGCCGAACGGCAAGGTCGGCTATCAGCTCGTCAAGACGCTGAACCTGCCCGCGTCGTTCACCCTGCCGAACGGCCAGAGCTGGACGCCCTGTGACGAGCCGGGCCGGGAGCCGCAGGTCGAGGGCATGGTCGTGGACCAGGAGAAGGACGTCCTCTACGCGGCCCAGGAGGACGTCGGCATCTGGCGGATGCGCGCGGACCTCACCGGGACCCCCGTGCTGATGGACAAGGTCCGCGAGTACGGCGTGCCCGCCACCTACGACCCGGTGACAGACGAGTGCCCCCCCGGTACGGACCCGGGCTACGGCGGCCAGCGTCTGACCGCGGACGCCGAGGGTCTCACGATCTACTACCGGGAGGACGGCAAGGGCTACCTGCTGGCCTCCAGCCAGGGCGACAACACCTTCGCCGTCTACCGCAGGGAAGGCTCAAACGCCTACCTGGGTCAGTTCAGGATCGGATCGCACAACGGCATCGACGGTGTCGAGCACAGCGACGGCTCGACCGTGCTGAACGTCCCGCTGGGCGACTTCGAGGAAGGTCTGTTCATCTCGCACGACGGCGCCAACACGCCGACCACGCCCGACCGTGAGAACACGAACTTCAAGTTCGCCGACTGGAGTGACATCGCCGACGGGCTCGACCTGGACGTGGACACCGACGGCTGGGACCCGCGCGACTGAGCAGCGGAGAAAGCCCTCGGCTACTCGGCGGACTCGAGAGCCGGTCGGCAACGGTGATCGGTTGATCGAGCCGTGAGCAGTCTGATCAGACGCTCGGCTGGGATTTCCCAGCCGAGCGTTTGGCGTGGGCGGCTGTTGGACTCGGCGCCGGGACTTCACGGGCGTGCCGGAACAGGCCAGCGCTCGCGGGAGGGCGACGGGGAGGTGCGGGTTCATCTCGGCGGCGCGACGGGCCGCGCCGGCTCACCACCCGCCTGGCGGCCACCCGTGGCACGGTCGTGGCACGGTCGTGGCCGAGAACCTCAACGTGCCGGGGATGCCGGCCAACCGGCGCCTGGCCCGCGCGGTGGCCGACGCCGGGCCGGACGAGGTGCGGCGCCTGCTCGCCCACAAGGCCGGCCGCCGGTATCCCAGCGGTAAGACGTGCCAGGGTCGCGGCGCGGTGAAAGCCGGGCCGCCCTGCCCGGACGCACGCATGAGCGCACCGAGTGCGGCCTGAACCTGGATCGGGACCTGAACGCCGCTCGTGGTCTGGCCGCGCTCGCAGCCGAGGCCGCCCAGAGTCGCGGGGAGACGACAAACGCCCGCCGCGCAGCGACGGGATCCGGTGTTCGCGCCGGGCGGGCACCCGGGAAACGGGAACGCCGCCGCGGCAACGCGGCGGCCGGCCGATCCTCACGGACGAACACCGGGAACCAACGGGAGGGTCGACCGGCGCGGACTCCCGGGTGGCGGCGACCGCCAAGCCGACCGCGCCCTCCGCCTGATTCACACGGACCCGTACGGCCCCGGCCCCGAGGCGCGCGTCCACGCCGTACCGGCGGCGGCAGGTCCGGGAAAAAGATCGCCCACTGCCTCGTCCGCGGGCTGTTCAAGGCCTTGACCAGGCCGAACGACCAGCAAGCGGCCGCCGGAAAAGCCATGGGGACACCGGATCGGTTCGGCACTCCCTGACCGGGGCATTCTCACCGGTCATGCCGACCTCGATCACGCCGTCCATATCGCAATGGCCCGGCCCGCCTGCGGGCCGGGCCATGGGCATCGGGCGACCGTCACCTGCTCCCCCGATGCCCGCGCCGCCGGTTCGTCACCTGTCTCCGGCGAACGCGGCACCGGATCTCGAACCCACGCGCCGGGTCAGCCGTGGTTGACCCGCCAGAAGTCGGAGACGGTCTGGCGCCCCCGCAGGTCTCCGAGCAGTCCCTTGGGATCGGTGTGGAAGAGCTGTCCCTTCCAGTCGGACAGCCCGGGCGGGGTGACCAGGGGCTTGACCGCGCTGTTGCCGGAGATGCCGCCCTCACCGATCTCGTGCTTGACGCCCTCCTCGGTCATGATGAAGTGGACGTACAGCTTGGCCGCGTTGGGGTGCTTGCTCTTGGCGGCGATCGCGACGTACTTGGGGTAGCTGAAGCCGACGAACGGTGCCATCCCCTCGCACGTCGCCTGGGTGTACCCCTTGTCCTCGTTGTTGCGGAACTTCGAGATCGACATGAATCCGATCTTCTTGTCGGTGGAGCTCGGCGCGCCCACCGCACCGGAGATGTCCTCGTCGGAACCGGTCAGCACCGGCTTGTTGCCCGCCATCTGCTTGATCCACTCATAGGCGGCGCTCTTCTCCTCGGTCTCCAGGGGCTTGCCGTACTTGGTCTGGTAGGCCTGCTCCAGCGCCTGGTTGCCGTGCGCGTCCATCTGGGTGAAGAACGACAGCACGGTCGGCTTGCCCAGCGGGTCCTGCATCACCAGCTTGCCGGCCCACTCCGGCTCGGTCAGGTCCCACACGTTCTTCACCGGGCACCCCTCCGGCGACAGCTTGGTGTTGTAGGCGAAGACCGTGGCCTTCGACAGCGCGAGCAGCGGGTTCTGGTTCTCGGCCGGGATCTGGTCCGTGAGGTCGCCGGGCACCCATGTCCGCGCCACACCCTGCGGGATCAGCTGGCCCACCAGCACCCCGCCGTCCTCGTACATCGCCGCGTCGATCGTGATGTTGTCGGCGGCGTGCTCCCTGATCATCTTCTCGGCGGTCTGCGGGGTGTCCGACTTCACGCCTTCCATCTTGATGCCGTACTTCGCGGTGAACGCCTTGGCCACCTCTTCGATGTCGCCGCTGGAGTCGTAGACCAGCACGCTGCCCTCCTTCTTGGCGGCGGCGACCAGCGCGTCCAGGTCGAAGTTCGCGTCGAGCGAGGGGCCGGGCAGCGGCTGCTCGGCGGCCGTCGCCGGCGAAGGGGCACCGGTGGCCGTGGAAGGCGCGCAGGCTGCGGCGGCAAGCGCCAGCAGCGCCGTAGAGATGATCTGTTTGGTACGCCTCACGGTAGCGTCACTCCTTTTGCCCATCGGGGTGGTAGGCGCCGCCAAGCACCCCGACTCGGCGCCGCAATGGGCTCAACAATGAACATCACGTGAATAGCTTGTCAAGACATTCTTACTTTGGCGGGGCATCCGACACACTCTCGTTACCGGATGGGCGGCCCGGCGAGCCGACCTGAATCGGCCATTGGTCAGGACATTCTGACGTCAGATACCATCTGACCGTGACTGCGACGAGATTGGACATCGACCTCGACCGGTCGAGCCCGGTTCCCCTGTACTTCCAGGTAGCCGAGCGGATCGCGGAGGCGATCCAGACAGGCGAGCTGCTCCCGGGTTCCCGGCTCGACAATGAGATTCAGCTCGCCGACCAGCTGGGGCTTTCGCGCCCGACCATCCGCCAGGCCATCCAGTACCTCGTCGACAAGGGGCTGCTGGTCCGCAAACGCGGCGTGGGCACCCAGGTCGTACACGGCCAGGTCAAGCGGGCGGTCGAGCTCACCAGTCTCTACGACGACCTGCGCAGGGCAGGGCAGAAGCCGATGACCCAGGTGCTGTCCATCGACACGGTCGCCGCCGAGGAGAGTGTCGCCGACGCCCTCGGGGTCGCGCCGGGCACCGAGGTGCTCCGACTGGAGCGGCTCAGATACGCACTGGGCGAGCCGCTCGCCCTGCTGCACAACTGGCTGCCATTGGGATTGACCCCCCTGTCGGCCGAGATGCTCGAGGCTCGCGGACTCTACGAGCTGCTGCGCTCGGCCGGCGTCCGGATGCGGGTCGCGAACCAGCGGATCAGCGCTCGTGCCGCCACCCCGGCCGAGGCGCGGCTGCTGAACGAGCGTCGCGCCTGCCCGCTGCTCACCATGGTCCGCACGACCTACGACGACCAGGGCAGGGCCGTGGAGCACGGCTCACACGTCTACCGCGCCTCCCACTACTCCCTTGAGGTCACCCTCGTGGAGCGCTGAGCGCGTCATCCCTTCCGGCTCCATCATAGTGATGATGATAGCTAGTCAGAATGTCAGGACAAACCATTGACGGTTCACCTGTCGTTCATCTAGAACTGGAGGCCCCTGTCACAAGGAGCCGCCATGCGTGTGGGTTTGCTAGGCCTGGGCCGGATAGGCATGTTCCATGCCGCCACCCTCTCGACTCTCGTCGATGACCTCGTCGTCTCCGACGTGGATCACACCAGAGCCGAGGAGGTGGCGGGACGGCTCAAGGCCCGAGTCGGAGATCCCTTCGACGCGGACGCGGTGGTGATAGCGACCCCGACCTCCACCCATGCGGAGGCGCTGCTGCGGGCATCCGACCTGGGCATGCCGGCGTTCTGCGAGAAACCCGCGGCCCCGACCGTGGCGGAGACCCGGCGGGTCGCCGAAGCGGTCAAGCGCAGCGGCATCGCCGTGCACATCGGCTTCCAGCGGCGCTTCGACGCCGGTTACACCGCCGCACGCGAGGCGCTGCGCGGTGGTGATCTCGGCGAACTGCACCGGGTCCACCTGTTGACCGCCGATCCGAGGCCCCCTGCCGCCGAGTACGTCGCGCTGTCCGGCGGCATCTTCCGTGACTGCCACATCCACGACTTCGACATCCTGCGCTGGGTCACCGGCCGCGAGGTGGACACCGTCTACGCGACCGGCTCCAATCGGGGCGAGGCCTTCTTCGCCGAGGCCGGAGACGTCGACAACAGCGCCGCTCTGATGACCATGGACGACGGCACGCTGGTCACGCTGCAGGGCTCCCGCTACAACGGCGCCGGATACGACGTGCGGATGGAGCTGGCCGGGACCCGTGCCACCTGGGCGGCGGGACTCGGCTACCGGACCCCGCTGCGCTCGGCCGAAGGCTTCGACCCGGGCGGGGACCCGTGGCCGGACTTCCAGGCCAGGTTCGACACCGCGTACGTCGCGGAGATGCGCGCGTTCCTGGCGATGGCGCGAGGTGAGCGCGAGAGCCCCTGCACGGTCCAAGACGCCCTGTCCGCGCTCTACCTCGCCGAGGCGGCCGATCTGTCGCTCCGCGAGGGACGGCCGATCCGCCTCCTGGAGGTGACGAAGTGAGGATCGCCGCCGCACCGATCTCCTGGGGGGTCTGCGAGGTGCCCGGCTGGGGATACCAGCTGCCCGCCGAGCGGGTGCTGACCGAGATGGCCGAGATGGGCCTGACGGCCACCGAGCTGGGCCCCGACGGCTTCCTGCCCGCCGATCCCGGCCACCGCGCCCGCCTGCTCGACCGCTACGACCTGCGCGCCGTGGGCGGCTTCGTCCCCGTGGTCCTGCACGACCCCGCCCACGACCCGCTGCCGGGCCTGCGGGCCACGCTGGCCTCCTTCGAGGACGATGCGGTGGCCGTCCTGGCCGCCGCCACCGGCGTGGACGGCTACGACACGCGCCCCGCGCTGGACGCGGAGGGCTGGCGCACGCTCCTGACCAATCTGGAGCGGATCCGTCAGGAGACGGCCCGCCCGGTCACCCTGCATCCGCACGTCGGAACCATGATCGAGACCAGCGAGGAGGTGGACCGGATCCTCGACGGCTGCGGCATCGCGCTCTGCCTGGACACCGGTCACCTGCTCATCGGCGGCACCGACCCACTGGACATCGTCCGCAGGGCCTCCGGGCGGATCGCCCATGTCCACCTCAAGGACGTCGAGGCGGCCCTCGCCGAGCGGGTCCGGACGGGCGCTCTCACCTACACCCAGGCCGTGCGGGCGGGGATCTACCGCCCGCTCGGCCAGGGCGACGTCGATGTGGCGGGCATCGTCACCGGCCTGACCGCGGCCGGCTATCCCGGCTGGTACGTGCTGGAGCAGGACGTCGTCCTCGACTCCGGGGACGCGAACCCGATGGAGGACGTCCGCACCAGCCTGGCCTATCTCGGAGGCCTCAGGTGAGCGTGCCCGCCGAGGTGCTGACGATGGGCCGGGTCGGGGTGGACATCTACCCGCTCCAGGTCGGGGTGTCGCTGCGGGAGGTGGAGACCTTCGGCAAGTACCTGGGCGGCAGCCCGACCAACGTGGCCGTGGCCGCCGCCCGGCTGGGCCACTCCAGCGCGGTGATCACCAGGACCGGGGCCGACCCGTTCGGCTCGTTCGTCCACGACGCGCTGCGCGCCTACGGCGTCGACGACCAGCACGTGACCGAGGTGCCCGGCCTGCCCACGCCGGTGACGTTCTGCGAGATCCTGCCCCCGGACGACTTCCCGCTCTACTTCTACCGCTATCCCAAGGCTCCCGACCTGGAGATCCTCCCCGAGGAGCTGGATCTCGCGGCGATCGCGTCAGCGGGGGTGTTCTGGACGACCGTGACCGGGCTGTCGGCGGAACCGTCCCGCAGCGCGCACCTGGCCGCCTGGCGGGCCCGGGGACGGGCGCCGCACACCGTGCTGGACCTGGACTACCGGCCGATGTTCTGGCCGGACGAGCGCGAGGCCCGACACCAGGTGCGCGCGGCGCTCGGCCAGGTCACCGTCGCGGTCGGCAACCTGGCGGAGGCCGAGGTGGCCACCGGCACCCGCAAGCCCCACGAGGCGGGCCAGGCGCTGCTGGAGGCCGGGGTCGAGCTGGCGATCGTCAAGCAGGGCCCGGACGGGGTGCTCGGCATGACCGCCACCGAGACGGTGGAGGTGCCGCCGGTGAAGGTCGAGGTCGTCAACGGGCTTGGCGCGGGCGACGCCTTCGGCGGGGCGCTCTGCCACGGCCTGCTGGAGGGCTGGCCGCTGGAGCGGGTACTGAGGTTCGCCAACGTGGCCGGGGCGATCGTGGCCGGCCGACTGGCCTGTGCCCCCGCAATGCCCGCCGTGGACGAGGTCGAGAACGTCCTGTCAGACGGATTTCCGAAAGGGGACGCCGCGCATGCGTGAAGAGGACCACCGGCGGTTGCTCGACGACCGAGCCTGGCATCCGGAGCGGGTGACCGAGGCGGCCGCCAGGCGCAGGCGCAGGTCGCTGCCGGCCGGTCGTGACCAGCTGCTGATCATCGCGGCCGATCATCCGGCGCGGGGCTCGCTCGGCGTCGGCGGCGAGCCGATGGCGATGGAGAGCCGTGTCGGTCTGCTGGATCGGCTCATGACCGCCCTGGCCAGGCCCGGCGTGGACGGGCTGCTGGCCACGCCCGACATCGTCGAGGACCTGCTGCTGCTCGGCGCGCTCGACGGCAAGATCGTGATCGGTTCGATGAACCGGGGCGGTGTGCAGGGCTCGGTGTTCGAGTTCGACGACCGCTTCACCGCCTACGACGCCGAGTCGATCGCGGCGATGGGTTTCGACGGCGGCAAGATGCTGTGCAGGATCGCGCTGGAGGACGCCTCGACCGCCACCACGCTGGCGAGTTGCGGGCATGCCGTCACCCGGCTGGCCAGCTACGGGCTGATGGCGATGATCGAACCGTTCTGGTCCAGGCGGGTCGACGGCGTGGTGCGGCACGACCTGTCGCCGGAGGCGATGATCCACGCCATCAGCGTCGGCCAGGGGCTCGGCGCGACCTCCGCCCATACCTGGCTGAAGATCCCGGTGGTCGAGGGGATGGAGCGGGTCATGGAGGCCACGACACTGCCGACGCTGTTGCTCGGAGGCGACCCCGACAAGGCACCCGACCAGGTCTTCGGCTCCTGGAGCAAGGCACTGCGGCTGCCCGGCGTACGTGGCCTGGTCGTCGGCCGGGCACTGCTCTACCCGCCGGGCGACGACGTGGCGGCGGCCGTGGACACCGCGGCGAGCCTGCTGGAGTCGTCGTGACGCACATCCCCCACGGCACCGCCGCCTCGCCCCCGTGGGCAGTGGAGATCACCCCCGAGTCGGCCGGCTGGACCTATGCCGGCCTGCGGGTGGTGGATCTGCCTGACCACCCCGTGCACTTCTCCACCGGCCGGGAGGAGATGCTGGTCCTGCCGCTGTCGGGCTCGTGCGAGGTCACCGCGGGCGGCCTGCGGCTGTCGCTGTCCGGGCGTACGTCGGTCTTCGACACGGTGACCGACTTCGCCTACCTGCCCATCGACACATCCGCGACGATCACCGGCCACGGCCGCATCGCGCTCCCCTCCGCTCGGGCGACCCGGCACTTCCCGGTCCGGTACGGCCCGGCCGAGCAGGTCCCGGTGGAGGTGCGCGGCGCCGGGCAGGCCAGCCGCCGGGTCAACAACTTCTGCGCGCCGGACGCCTTCGACTGCGACAAGCTCGTCGCGGTCGAGGTGTTCACCCCCGGTGGGAACTGGTCGTCCTACCCGCCGCACAAGCACGACACGGCCTCCGAGCACGAGGCCGTACTGGAGGAGATCTACTACTTCGAGGGCGGCCCCGGCTACCAGCGGGTGTACGGCACGCACGACACCCTGGCCGAGGTGAGCGGCGGAGACGTGGTGCTCGTCCCGCACGGCTACCACGGCCCCTCGATGGCCGCCCCCGGCTACGACCTGTACTACCTAAACGTGCTGGCCGGACCCGCCGAGCAGCGGTCCATGGCCTTCTGTGACGACCCCCGGCACGCGTGGATCCGCTCCTCCTGGGCGGATCAGCCGGTCGACCCCCGTGTGTCGCGTCGCGTCGCGGACACCGGGCCCGGACTCCCTGGAGGTACCTCATGAGGCTCACGGTGGCTCAGGCGCTGGTGCGGTTCCTGGCGAACCAGTGGGCAGAGCGCGACGGCGTCGAGCAGAGGCTGATCGCGGGCGTCTTCGGCATCTTCGGCCACGGCAACGTGGCGGGCGTCGGCCAGGCCCTGGCCGAGCAGGGCGCGGGCACCGGCGACGCGCTGCCGTACTACCTGGCCCGCAACGAGCAGGCCATGGTGCACACCGCCGTCGGCTACGCCCGCACGCGCGACCGGCTCTCCACCTTCGCCTGCACCACCTCCATCGGCCCCGGCGCCACCAACCTGGTCACCGGCGCGGCACTGGCCACCATCAACCGGCTCCCGGTGCTGCTGCTGCCCGGCGACGTCTTCGCCACCCGGGTCGCCGGCCCGGTACTGCAGGAACTGGAGGACCCGGGCTCCTACGACGTGACGGTCAACGACACGCTGCGCCCGGTCAGCCGCTTCTTCGACCGGATCAACCGGCCCGAACAGTTGCCGTCCGCCCTCCTGGCCGCGATGCGGGTGTTGACCGACCCGGCCGAGACCGGCGCGGTCACCCTGGCGCTCCCCCAGGACGTGCAGGCCGAGGCCTACGACTGGCCCGAGGAGCTGTTCGCCCGGCGGGTGTGGCACGTGGCCCGGCCGGTGCCCGAGCCCGCCGCGCTGGCCAGGGCGCTCGAACTGATCCGCGGCTCGCGCAGACCGCTGATCGTCGCCGGAGGCGGGGTCGCCTACAGCCGGGCCTGCGCGGAACTGCTCCGCTTCGCGGAGAACCACGGCGTGCCGGTGGCCGAGACCCAGGCGGGCAAGGGCGCGCTGCCCTACGACCACCCGTGCGCGGTCGGCGCGGTCGGCCACACCGGCACCGCCGCCGCCAACGCCCTGGCCAGGGAGGCGGACCTGGTCATCGGCATCGGGACCCGATACAGCGACTTCACCACCGCCTCCCGGACCCTCTTCGGCCGCGCCCGGTTCCTCAACGTCAACGTCACCGCCTTCGACGCGGCCAAGAACTCCGGCGCGATGCTCGTCGCCGACGCCCGCGAGGCCCTGCTCGCCCTCGACCGGACGGACTGGCGGGCCGACCCCGAGTGGACCCGTCAGGCGGCCGCCCTGGCCACCGGCTGGCAGGCCGAGATCAGCCGGGCCTACGCCGGGACGGAGCTGACCCAGCCGGTCGTGCTCGGCATCCTCAACGAGATCGCCGAGGACGGCGTGGTCGTCAACGCGGCCGGCTCCATGCCGGGTGACCTGCACCGGCTGTGGCGGACCCGGGACCCCAAGGGCTACCACGTGGAGTACGGCTACTCCTGCATGGGTTATGAGATCGCCGGAGGGCTCGGGGTGAAACTCGCCGACCCGGAGCGCGAGGTGTTCGTGCTGGTCGGTGACGGCTCCTACCTGATGATGGCCCAGGAGATCGCCACCGCCGTGCAGGAGGGCGTCAAGCTCGTGATCGTCCTGGTGGACAACCACGGCTTCGCCTCGATCGGCGGCCTCAGCGAGTCGGTGGGGGCCCTGCGGCTCGGCACCGCCTACCGGATGCGCGGCCCGGAAGGAGAGCTGGACGGCGACCGGCTTCCCGTGGATCTGGCGGCCAACGCGGCCAGCCTCGGCGCCGACGTGCTGCGCGCCGGCGACCCGGAGGCGCTGCGGGCCGCGCTGGCCAAGGCGGTGGCGTCCGCGCACACCACGGTCGTCTACGTCGAGACCGTCCCCGGCGGCGGACCCGGCGCCCAGGCCTGGTGGGACGTCCCGATCGCCGAGGTGTCGGAACTGGCCCGGACCCGGGCCGCACGGGAACACTACGACGAGGCCAAACGCGATCAGCGGCCCTACCTGTGATGGGCTGGACGCCGGCGTTCGCCGCGATGGCGATCCTCTTCGTGCTGGTCAGCGGAGCCAACGACGGGGCCACCCTGATCGGGCTGGGGCTCAGATTCCCCCGCTCGCCGGGATGGGCGATCGCCGCGCTTCTGCTGACGGCGCTCTTCGCCGGGCCGTACGTGCTGGGGTTCTCGGTCGCGCGGACCTTCACCGAGAGGCTGGCGGGACTCGGCACGAGCGGCGGAGCGACGGCGTTCCTGGCCGGGGTGGTGACCGCGGTGATCGTGGTCGCGGTGCTGACCGGCAGAGGGCTGCCGACCAGCCTGACACTCGCGGTCATCGGCGGCATCAGCGGCGCGGGGCTCGGCGCGGGACTGCCGGTGTCGTGGCGGAGCCTGGGCACCGTCCTGGCCGTCGGAGCGGGTGCCCCCCTGGTCGGCCTGGTCCTGGGCCACCTGCTGGGAACCCTGTCGCGCCGGGTGCCGTCCTACCACCGGATGCCCCGGCTCGTGCTCTCCGCCCATCTGCTGGCCTACGCGGCCCAGTGCGTCGCCTACGCGGTGAACGACGGCCAGAAGATGATCGCGGTGGTCAGCGTCGCGTTGAACGTGGGCCGCGACGGGCTGGGCGGGGTCGGCCCCATCGAGGTCCCGCCGGTGTGGATGGCCGTCCTCGTGGCGCTGTTCCTCGCCGGATCCTTGAGCAGCCTCACCCGCGTGGGAGAGCGACTGGGCCGCGGCCTGGTCATCACCCGGCCGCTGCACATCGTCTCGGCCGAGACGGCGGCCACCGGCGCCGTCCTCGGCAGCTCGGCCCTGGGAAGCCCGGTGAGCATGACCCAGTCCATCACGGCCGGCGTCGTCGGCGTGGCGGCAAGCGAGGGAGCCAGGAGGGTGCGATGGCAGGGCGTCGTGAACGTGGGTACGGCATGGCTGGTCACGCTGCCGTCGTCAATGGCCCTGGGCTGCCTGGCCGGGCTCGCGATGAGGCTGCTGTGAGCGGCGCGGGCGGCCGTGCCCGGCGGTTCGCGCGGGCCTGGGACGACCTGCGCGGCCGATCCGGACGGCGGGTCGTCGAGCTGGTCCGCAAACAGGTCGCCGTCGCCCGCGCCGGAGCCGTACTGGCGCGCTCGACCGCCTCCGGCACGATCGGGCGATCGGCCGCCCGCACCCGGATGACGGAGGTGGAACACGAGGGCGACGCGGCGCGGGCCGAGCTGGTGCGCGTCCTGCGGCGGGTGCTGGCGACCCCCATCGACCGGGAGGACCTGTTCCGGCTCTCCCGATCGATCGACGACGTGCTGGACCACCTGCGCGACTACGTGCGCGAGACCGACCTGTTCGGGCCGGAGGACCTCGGCTTCGCCGTCGAGCCGCTGCAGGTGGTGAGCGACGGCCTCGACGAGCTGGAGAACGCCGTGCTGAAGATGATCGACGATCCCGGCTCGGTCACCGTGGCCGTGCTGGCCACGCGCAAGGCCTGCAGCCGGGTCCGCCAGCTCTACCAGACCCGGCTCACCGAGCTGTTCACCGGGCCGCTGGAGATGAACACCCTGCGCGAACGCGAGCTGCTGTCGCGCCTGGACGCGGTCGGCCGGCGGCTCGGCGAGGCCGCCGACGCGCTCGCCGACGCGATGCTCAAGCGAAGCCACTGAGGAAGCTGACGGACCACGCACCGCGCCGGTCCCTGTGAACCCCCCGAAGGAAGTACCCATGGCTCTTCTCACCAAGGCGGAAACGCCGCCACCTCCCCCGAGGCGGCGCAGGCTGGTGTACCGGCTCCGCGTGCTGCGCCACGATCCGACCGCCGCGCTCGGGCTGATCCTCGTCATCCTGCTCGCCTACCTCGTCGTGGCGCCGCTGGTCGCGGTGCTGTCGGACGCCTTCCGCCTGCAGTACGGCGACGACGTGCACGCCGGGCAACAGTCCGGCGAGTGGACCGGCTACTACCTGTGGCGGGTGTTCCGCTCCCAGATCAGCGGCCTGCTGTTCTGGGAACCGCTGCTCAACACGCTGGTGATCGCGGTGGGCACCACCCTGTTCGCGCTGGTCCTCGGGGGCGGCATGGCCTGGCTGGTGACCAGGACCAACGTGCCCGGGCGCAAGTGGCTCGCCGGCGCCCTGGTGGTCCCCTACATGCTGCCGTCGTGGACCTTCTCCCTGGCCTGGCTGTCGCTGTTCAAGAACGAGCGCGCCGCCGGGCAGGTCGGCTTCCTGCAGGCCCAGGGCATCCGGACACCCGACTGGCTCGCCTACGGCGCGGTACCGATCATCATCACCCTGGGGCTGCACTACTACCCGTTCGTGCTGCTCCTGGTCGGGAACGCGCTGCGCCGCATCGACGCGCAACTGGAGGACTCCGCGCGGATCCTCGGCGCCCCGCAGCGGACCGTCATCCGGCGGATCGTGGTGCCGCTGATGCTCCCGGCGCTGTCCTCGGCCGTGCTGCTGGTGGTCGGCCGGGTGCTCGGCACGTTCGGCACGCCCTACGTGCTCGGCCTGCCGGCCGACTACCGGGTGCTGTCCACCGGGCTCTTCCAGTCGATCCGCGACCGCAGCACCGGCGTGGCCTCCGTACTCGCCACCGTCATCGTGATCATCGGGGTGCTGATCGTCCTCGTCGACACCCGGATGATGCGCGAGCACCGCCGGTTCGTCACCGTGGGCGGCAAGGGAGCGATGGACCGGCTGGGCGACCTGCGCCGCTGGCGCTGGCCCGCCTTCGCGCTCGGCCTGTTGGTCTTCGCGGTGAGCGTCCTCGTCCCGGTCCTGACACTTCTGATCTCCACGGTCACCCGCACGCCCCTGGACCTGTCGACCTTCACCCTCGACTACTGGTTCGCCGAGAAGCTGCCCGGAGCGGTCGGCTTCCCGCACGGCGTCTTCCGCGGTTCCGAACTGTGGGAGGCCGCGTGGAACTCGCTGCGCATCGTCGGCCTGGCCTCGCTGATCTGCGCGGTCGCCGGCCTGCTGATCGGGTACGTCGTGGTGCGCGGAACGGCCCCGCGCGTCGCCGCGTTCCTCCGCCAGGTCTCCTTCCTGCCCTACCTCATCCCCGGCATCGCGTTCGCGGCCGCCTCGCTGTCGCTGTTCGCCGTCGCCAGGGGGCCGATCCCCGCGCTGTACGGGACGACGTTCCTGCTGATCCTGGTGATGGCCGTGACGCACCTGCCGTACAGCTCGCGCTCGGGCATCGCGGCGATGATGCAACTCGGCCGCGAACCGGAGGAGGCCGCGCAGATCGCCGGCGCCTCCTGGTGGCAGCGGATGCGGCGGATCATCTTCCCGATCCAGAAGGGCGCCCTCGTCACCGGAATCGTGCTGCCGTTCATCTCCGGGCTCAAGGAACTCAGCATCGTCATCATGCTGACCACCACCGGGACACAGCTCCTCACCACCCTGTCCATCGGCCTCGTGGACTACGGATACACCCAGCTCGCCAACGCGGTCGTACTCATGATCGCCTTGGTCTCCTTCACCATGACCTACCTGACCCAGCGTCTGACCAAGAGCAGCCTGGCGTCCGGCCTAGGAGGATAGATGCCGAACATCACCCTGAGCGGAATCGCCAAGAGCTACGGCGGTGGCGACTACGCCGTGAAGAACCTCGACCTGACCGTCCCCGACGGCGCGTTCATGTGCCTGCTGGGCCCCTCCGGCTGCGGCAAGACGACCACGCTGCGGATGATCGCCGGGCTTGAGCAGCCGACCGCCGGCACCATCGCCGTCGGTGACCGGGTCCTCGATTCCGTCGAGCGGGGACTCTACGTCCCGCCGGAGAAGCGCGGCATGGGGCTGGTCTTCCAGAACTACGCCCTCTGGCCGCACCTGTCGGTGCGCGAGAACGTCGAGTTCGGCCTGCGGATGCGCAAGGTGCCCGCTTCCGAGCGGCGGGCCAGGGCGGAGCTGGCGCTGCAGATGGTCCACGTCGACGCCGCCATGGACCGCTACCCCTCCCAGCTGTCCGGTGGTCAGCAGCAGCGGGTCGCGCTGGCCAGGATGCTGGCGATCAACCCCACGGTGCTGCTGCTCGACGAGCCGTTGTCCAACCTCGACGCCCGGCTCCGGCTGGAGATGCGCGCCGAGCTCAAACGCATCCACGAGGAGTCCAACGCGACGATCGTCTTCGTCACCCACGACCAGCTGGAGGCACTCACCATGGCCACCGACGTCGCGGTCATGAACGAGGGCGAGCTGCAGCAGCTGGCCCCCCCGATGGAGATGTACGCCAGACCCGCCAACCGGTTCGTCGCCGAGTTCGTCGGCAGCCCGCCGATGGCGATCGTCGAGATCGGCCCTTCTCCCACCGGTCTGGCCGGTTCGCTGACGCGCTTCGTCGAGTCCCGCGCCGGGCAGAGCGTCGCCCCCGGCGCCGTCGGTGTCCGCCCCGAGGCGCTGCGCCTCGGTTCGCCACCCCGTTCCGTCTGGTCCGAGGAGGCCACCGTCGAGGCCGTGCTGCCGGCGGGCTCCTCCTGGACCGTACGGCTGCGCGTCCTGGACACCGAGCTGTACGCGCTCTCCTACACGCCGGTCGAGGCCGCCGCCGGCGAGGTGCTGACCTGCTGGACCGACCAGATGCACCTGTTCGGCGCGGACGGCACGCGGATCCCCTCCTGGGACAGGACGGGGGTCGGCGCGTGATCCGGCCCAAGGCGTTGCTGCTGGACTTCGGCGGGGTGATCGTGGAGACCGCCCGGCGCCCGTCGTGGGCGGCCGAACTCGCCGCGGAGGTGCACGAACTCCTCACCAGGGCCGGCTTCCACGGCCTCGGCCTCGACGACGTGGAGAACGACATCCTGGCGGGCGCGCGCGCCGACAGGTACTGGAAGGACTCCACCTCCCGCCAGTTCGCCCCGGCGGAGATGACACACCGCGGGTTCTGGGCCGACTACGTCGCGGGCGACTGGCCGGAGCAGGCCCGCTCACTGGTGATCGCCGAGGCGACCCCGCTCTGCAGGCGGATGGGCGAGCTGCGCAGCGACCGCAAGACCCGGCCCGCGCTGCAGGAGCTGCTGGCCGCCTGCTGGACGCACGGTGTCACGCCCGCGGTCGTCAGCAACGCCCTGTGCGGAGCTGTCCACCGCGACTACATGGCCCTCAACGGCCTCGACCGCCAGGTGGCTGTGCAGGTCTACAGCGACGAGGTCGGCGTCCGCAAACCCAATCCGGAGATGATCTGGATCGCCTGCCGGGCCCTGGGCGTCGACCCCGCGGAGACCTGGTACGTCGGCGACAACTACGACCGTGACGTGGTCTGCGGAGCCCGCGCCCGGGTGGGGGCCACCGTCCTGATGGTCTCCCGGAGCACCGAGAAGATCCCCTACAAAGTGCGGCAGCGCCCTCAGGCGACAGTCGAGGACCCGCGCGGCCTGCTGAGCCTCCTGGAGGAGACATGGACCTGAGGACCTCACGCGATCTGGCCGCCGTCGCGGTCGAGGCGGCCAGGGCGGTCGGCGACCGGCTCAGGGAGGCCTTCCGCTCCCGGCCCGAGGTGAAGACCAAGCGCGACTTCCACGACCCGGTGACCGAGCACGACAAGGCGGCCGAGGAGCGTATCCGCGAGGTCCTGGACCGGTTGTGCCCGGGCAGCGTCGTGGTGGGAGAGGAGGACGGCGTCCGAGGTGAAGGCGACATCAGCTGGTACGTCGACCCCATCGACGGCACCGCGAACTTCGCCGCCGGCCTGCCGTTCTTCTGCACCTCCATCGGGGCGGTCGTGGACGGCGAGGTGGTGGCGGGCGTCGTCTACGACCCCGTCCGCGACGACGAGTTCACCGCCTCGCTCGGCGGGGCCTTCTGCAACGGCGCGCCGATCCGCAGCGCCGGCGCGCGCACGGACCGGGAGGCGGTGCTGCTGTCGAGTTACCCCTCCCCGCGCGACCTGGCCGCGGAGGGAGAGGTGGCGCTGCACCGCTTCGCCCGGATGGTCAACGCCTTCGCCACCACGCGCCGCCCGGGGAGCGCGGCGCTGAAGCTGGCGCACGTCGCCGCCGGGTGGTCCGACGTCGCGTACGGCACGTACGTGAACGCCTGGGACGTGACGGCCGGCTCGCTCCTGGTGGAGCAGGCCGGGGGCGTCTACATCCCGCTGTCCGGCAGCATCTTCACCCCCGGCGGCTATCTCGCCTGCGTCGGCGGATTCGACCTCGCCGGCTCCGTGATGGCCGAGGTCTCCACGGCGAGGACCGCCTCGTGATCCGCTGGATCGTCACCGACCTGGACGGAACGCTCGTCGGGCGCGACCTGGCCATGGTGCCCTCCAGCCGGGACGCGCTCCGCCGCTTCGTCGCCTCGGGCGGAGAGGTGGTCATCGCGACCGGGCGGATGGAGCTGTCAGCCCTCCGCTACTACGAGGAACTGGGCCTCACCGGGGCGGCGATCCTCTACAACGGTGCTCGCACCGTGGATCTCGGCACCGGAGCCGTGCTGCGCTCCCGCCACCTGCCGGTGAACGCGTGGAAGGCGCTGCTCGACCTGTTCGAAGAACTCCCGCGGGGCGTCTACCCGGTGGCGTTCTCCGGCGGCGAGGCACTGGCCGTCCACGACGTGCCCGAACTGCGGGATTACGCCCGACGCGACGGAATCACCCTGCGGGATCCGGGCGACTGGTCGGCACTGACCCCCGGCGAGATCACCAAATGCATGCTGATCGGCGATCGGCTTCCCGAATTGGATATTCCAGGAACCGTCACGGTTCGATCTGAGGCGACCTATCTGGAGGTGCTGCCCGAGGGCGCGACCAAGGGCGCCGCGCTCCGCGAGCTGGCCGCCTCCCGGGGCGTACCGCTGGAGCAGATCGCGGCCGTCGGCGACAACCCCAACGACATCGACATGATCATGACAGCCGGACTCGGGGCCGCGGTCGGCGACGGCCACCCGCAGGTCCGCGCGGTGGCCGATGTCGTGGTCGGGGCCTGCGCGGACGGAGCCGTCGCCGACGTGGTGGAACTGGCCCTCGGCTCCCATCCGTAGGTCGTGAAACCGAGCCCCGAACCGCGTTTCCTTCCCACGCCTAAAGGCGGGGTCTCCACGCTGAAGGGATTTAGATGAAGAACATCACTCACTGGATCGACGGAGTCCCCGCCGGGGACTCCCCCCGTGGCACCGGGAGCACACCTTCGGCGCGACTCGGCGAGATCTTCAACCCCGCGACCGGGGAGGTCGCGGGACAGGTCCGTCTCGCGTCCGTGACCGAGGTCGACGCGGCCGTGGCCGCCGCCGTCGCGGCCTGGCCCGCCTGGCGGGACGCCTCGCTGGTCAAGCGCTCGCAGGTGCTGTTCCGCTTCCGTGAGCTGATGTACGCCCACCGCGACGAGCTCG